>CAYMTH010000775.1:0-2839 GCA_964393235.1 uncultured Solibacteraceae bacterium
GGTGCGGGCGTACGTGCTGGCGCGGGCGGCGGAGGGAAAATGAAGGGAGGATGAGATCGATACGGACGTTGGTTGCGGCGGCGGCGGTGGGGCTGTTCTCGATGGGCGGGGCGATGCTGTAGCTGCAGGTGCTGGGGGCGGGGATGGCCCGGGAAGGGAAGACCGATCCGGCGGTGGCGGAGTGCGCGGGGCGGATCGGCGTGGTGCTGGCGGGATGGGAGACGGCGGCGCTGGCGGTGTTGACGGTGACGCGGTGGGGGGGGTGGGGGCGGCTGGGGGGGGGGGTGCGGGCGGCGGGGTTGATCCAGGCGGCGGGGGGGGGGGGCGTGCTGTTTACGGGGGGGGGGGGGGGAATGGGCGGCGGGGTGTGCGTGGCGGGGCGTGTGCCACAATCGACTTGAGATGGACAAAATTCGATTGATTACGCTGGATCCGGCGCATTTTCACGCGGCGCTGGTGCAGAAAGAGATGTACGCGGGGGTGTCGCCGGTGGTGGCGGTTTACGCGCCGCTGGGGACGGATCTGACCGAGCATCTGACGCGAGTGGCGCGGTTCAACCAGCGGGCCGAGGGGCCGACGACGTGGGAGTTGGAAGTGCACGCGGGGCCGGACTGCCTGGGGCGGATGCTGCGGGACGAGCAGCCGGGGAGCGTGGTGGTGCTCTCGGGGCGGAACCGGGCGAAGATCGAGCGGATTCTGCAGGCGGTGCGGGGTGGGTTTCATGTGCTGGCGGACAAGCCGTGGATCCTGCGGTCGGAGGACCTGCCGCTGCTGGAGGCGTCGCTCGACGAGGCTGACGCGAGCGGATTGATCGCCTACGACATCATGACGGAGCGGTTCGAAGTGACGTCGATGCTGCACCGGGCGCTGGTGAATGCGCCGGAGATTTTCGGGACGCTTGTAGAGGGGACCGCGGACGAACCGGCGATCTTCATGGACAGCATGCACCGGCTGCTGAAGACGGTGGCGGGCGTGCCGATGGTGCGGCCGGTGGAGTTTTTCGATATCGAAGATCAGGGCGAGGCGCTGTCGGACGTGGGGACGCACCTGGTGGACCTGGCGCAGTGGATCGCGTTCCCGGAGCAGGCGATCGACTACCGGACGGAGATCACGATGGGGAGCGCGAAGCGCTGGCCGACAACGCTCAGCTCAGAGCAGTGGGCGCGGGTGACGGGCGGGGCGAAGGTGCCGGCGGGGTTGACGGGCTATCTGCGCGACGGCAACTTCGACTACTACGGGAACAATTCGGTGGGCTATACGCTGCGCGGGGCGCACGTGCAGATGGTGGTGCGCTGGGATCTGGAGGGCGTGAGCGACACCTACGTCGCGCGGTTCCGGGGGACGAAGGCGAGCATCGATGTGCGGCAGGGCGAGGCGGAACAGTTCCGGCCGGAGGTTTATGTGACGCCGAATTCGGCGGCGCTGCGCGGCGAGGTGATGACGGCGCTGGCAGCGAAGCTGCAAGCGCTGCAGGGCGAGTTTGCCGGGGTGGGCCTTGAGGAAGTTGGCGGAGAGTTCCGGCTGACGATTCCGGACGCGCACCGGGTAGGCCACGAGGCGCACTTCGCTGAGGTCACGCGGCAGTTCTTCGCTTATCTGGCGGATCCGAAGGCGCTGCCGGCGTGGGAGAAGCCGAACATGCTGGCGAAGTACTACGTCTCGACGCGGGGAGTGGAGTTGGCGCAGGCGAAGTAGAGGCCGCTCAGGCGGCCTCTTCCCACGTGCCGAAGGGGTCGTCGAATTCGGCGGCCCAACGGTCGGGGCCGAGGGCCATTTCGGAATCGGTAAGGAGGCAGGCGTCGAGCGCGGCGGTCATGGCGGCGCGGTCGACGCCGACGCCGATGAAGACGATCTCCTGCATGCGGTCGCCGAAGGGTTCCTGCCAGAGTTTTTCGATGACGGCGAGGGATTCGGGGTCCTCGGGCCACTCCTCGCGCGGGAGGGCGGCGAACCAGTAGCGTTCGGGTTCGGTGGTGACGCAGTTGCCGGCCTGGGAGTAGACGCCGATGACGTCGTGACGGGACGCGATCCAGACGAAGCCCTTGGCGCGGAGGACGCCGGCGCCGCCTTCGTCAAGGAACTGCCAGAAGCGGGCGGGATGGAAGGGGCGGCGGGCGCGGTAGACCCAGCTGGAGATGCCGTACTCTTCGGTTTCCGGGGTGTGTTCGCCGCGGAGCTCCTGGAGCCAGCCGGGGGCTTCGGCGGCCTTTTCCTCGTCGTAGAGGCCGGTGCCGAGGATCTCGGCGGGGGCGACGCGGCCGAAGGAGGATTCGACGATGCGGGCGGCGGGGTTGAGGTGGGCGAGAATGGCGCGGAGGCGGGCGACGGCGGGGGCGTCCATGCGGTCGGTTTTGTTGATGACGAGGACGTTGGCGAACTCGATTTGATCGATCAGGAGGTCGGCGATGGTGCGTTCGTCTTCGGCGCCGAGGGCGATGTCGCGGTCGTGAAGGGAGTCGATGGACTCGTAGTCTTCGAGGAACTTTTCGCCGTCGACGACGGTGACCATGGTGTCGAGGCGGGCGACGTCGGAGAGGGAGGCGCCGTCTTCGCCGGTGAAGGAGAAGGTGGCGGCGACGGGCATGGGTTCGGAGATGCCGGTGGACTCGATGAGGAGATAATCGAAGCGGCCTTCGCGGGCGAGGGACGCGACTTCGGCGAGGAGGTCTTCGCGGAGGGTGCAGCAGATGCAGCCGTTGGTCATTTCGACGAGTTTTTCCTCGGTGCGGTGGAGGGAGGCGTTCGCGGCGACGAGGCGGGAGTCGATGTTGATCTCGCTCATGTCGTTGACGATGACGGCGACGCGGAGGTTGTCGCGGTTGGCGAGGACGTGATTGAG
>CAYMTH010000776.1:0-2834 GCA_964393235.1 uncultured Solibacteraceae bacterium
TGACGGCGCTGCGGGCGAAGGTGGCGACGATCGCGGCCGGGGCGATGGGCGTCGATGTCGCGGGAGCGGTATTGAACGGTTATAACGAGTCGATGGGCGGTGTGCGGCGGGCGGTGGCGCGCGTCGGCGACGTGCAGACGGGGCTCGACGTGCTGGTGGCGCAGAAGTTCGCGCGGCTGGCCGGCAAGCGGGTGGGCCTGGTGACGAACCATACGGGACTCACGCGCGACGGCAAGCGCAATATCGACGCGATGGTGGCCGCCGGCGTGAACCTGACGGCGATCTTCGCGCCCGAGCACGGGATCTTCGGCACGGAGGATCGCGAGGGCCTCGGCGACTCCGTCGACCCGGCGACGAAGGTGAAGATCTGGAGCCTATATAAGGATCTGAACCGGCGGCCGGGCAAGGAGATGCTCGACTCCGTCGACGTCGTGGTGTTCGATATTCAGGACGTCGGCACGCGGATCTACACCTACGCGAGCACGCTGCGGAACGTGCTCGAAGAGACCAGCAAGCGCGGGATGCCGCTCTACGTGCTCGACCGGCCGAACCCGATCAACGGCGTGAAGGTGGAGGGCCCGGTGCTGCGGAAGGGGTCGGAGAGCTTTGTCGGGACGCACACGATCGCGATGCGGCACGGGATGACGATCGGCGAACTGGCGCGGCTGCTGGCGGGCGAACTGGGGCTGAAGGGCCTGGAGGTGGTGCCGATGAAAGGATGGCAGCGCGGGGACTGGCTCGACGCGACCGGGCTGACGTGGGTGGATCCTTCGCCGAATATGCGGTCGCTGAACGCGGCGACGCTGTATCCGGGCATTGGGCTGCTGGAATCGGCGAAGAATTATTCGGTGGGCCGCGGCACCGACGCGCCGTTTGAGCAGATCGGCGCGGCGTTCATCGACGGCCGCAAGCTGGCGGCGTATTTGAACGGCCGGCGGATTCCGGGGGTGCGGGTCTACCCGACGCGCTTCCGTCCGAACGCGTCGAACCTGAAGGGACAGTGGATCGAAGGCGTGCGGTTCGTGATCACCGACCGCGAAGCGTTCGGCAGCACGCGGCTGGGGCTGGAAGTAGCCGCGGCGATCCATAAGCTCTTCCCCGGCAAACTCGATTTCCAGATCAATAAGAAGCTGATCGGAAATCCGGGGACGATCGAGCGCATCCTGGCGGGCGAGGACCCGCGCACCATTCAGGATGCGGAGGCCGACGAGTTGGCCGAGTTTGCCGCCCGGCGGGCGAAGTACCTGCTGTACAAGTAGCCTCGCCCGGCCGGGGCGATTTTGCTAGGCGTTCGCGGACTTGGAGCCGCGACCGCCCTTGGCGGCGACGGCGGCTTCGACGACATCGGCGGCCGAGAGTTCCTCGCCCGACTTGGCGCGCTTGCGCGCTTCCACCATCCATGAGGGCGGCCGGCCGCGCCGCTTGCCGCGCCCGAGCGCGAGCCGTTCCAAAGTAACAATGGCTGCTTCGAGTTGATCGCGTTCTTCCCTTAATTGTTCGAGAATTTTGCTGACGTCCATGGAGTTCCTGACCTTCGCTGCGCGTTCTTTCAATCTTCCTGTTTCCGATTCCGGAACAAGGTTGGCATTTTCCGCACAGACTTTCCCTGTTTGTACCTAATTTTTGCGCCGTATTCAAGTGCCTCGTTCTGAATTCAGAACAAACGGTACTATACCGGACCGAGTACGCCCAGAGTTTATCGGGAATCAATTCTCTTTTTGGACGAAAATCTACGCCGTTAATTTCCGTTTCCAATAGAGGTAAAACGGAATGCCGGTGGCCATGATGCCGAGCCCGAGGAAGCTCTCGCGCGGCGATTTCTGCAGCGTGGAGAGCAGCAGCGCGGCGGCGACGAGCACGAAAATGATCGGCACCACCGGGTAGCCCACCGCGCGGTAGGGGCGTTCGAGGTCCGGCCGTTTGCGGCGCAACACCAGCACCGAAGCCGTCGCCATGCCGTAAAGAATCCACGAGGCGAAAATGACATAGGTGAACAGCTGGTCGTAGCCGCCGGAGAGGATCAGCACCATTGACCAGCCGGAGAGGGCGATGATCGAGTTGGCCGGGGTGTAGTACTTCGGATGCACCTCGCCGATGGCCTTGAAGAACAGCCCGTCGCGCGCCATGGCGTACGGCACGCGGGAACCGGTAAGGATGGAGCCGTTCAGCGCGGCGAAGATCGAGATCATCGCGGCGACCGAGACCGCGTTGGCCCCGCCGGAGCCCCAGACCTGGCGCATCATCTCGGCCGCGACGCGGTCGGAGGCCGCCACGCCCGCAGCCGGCAGCACGTAGAAGTAGGCGAGGTTGGCCAGGATGTAGATGGCCATGACGCCCAGGGTGCCGAAGACCAGCGCGAGCGGCAGGTTCCGCTGCGGGTTCTTGATCTCGCTCGAGACCATGGACACGTTGTTCCACCCGTCGTAGGCCCACAGCGCGGCCACCAGCGCGGCGAAGAACCCGGCGATGCCGCCCGCGGCCGGCACGGTGGAAGTGAAATTGGCGGTATTGCCGCCGGAGAACGTCAGCCCGACGATGATCAGCAGGAAGATCAGCCCGACCTTCACCACCGTCACGCCCACCTGCACGTTGCCGCCGACGCGCACGCCGAAGTAGTTCAGCCAGCCGAGGAACGCGATGACGCCCATGGCGAACAGCTGCCCGGTCTTAATGGTGATGAGCCCCAGCAGCGGCAACTCCACCTGCGTGATCACGGCTTCGAGCGCCGGAAAGAAGTTGGCGAGATAGGTAAAAAACGCCGTGGCGAGTGTCGCGATCGACCCCGACTTGGCCACCCACATCTGCGTCCAGCCGTAGAGGAACGCGAAGAACGG
>CAYMTH010000777.1:0-2830 GCA_964393235.1 uncultured Solibacteraceae bacterium
GCACCCTCGCCCGCGTCGCGTCCAAACGGGTCACCGTCCACTCGCCCCCCCCCCTCCCCCCCGCCTCCAAGCGCGCCCTCGACTTCACCACTCTCCGCGACCAGCTCAGCCGCCTCGGCAACACCCCGTATTCACTCGGCGACCTCACCGTCGACCTCCCCGACCCTCTCTTCGCCCCCGTCTCCCTCCTCAATCAACTCCGGCGGGACGCCATCGAGGGACTTACCGCGCTCCAGACCCGCCTCCCCGACCGCCCCATCCGCCCCCGCCCCCCCCCCCCCCCCCCCGCCCCCTTCCAAGGGCGGGCCCCCCCTCCACCTCCTCGTCCGCACCCCCGAACAGCTCGACGCCGCCCTCACCCTCGACGTCGAATCCGTCACCCTCGACTACCTCGACCTCTACGGCCTCCGCCCCTCCATCGAGCGCGCCAAAGCCGCCGGCGTCAACGTCCGCGTCGCCAGCCCCCGCGTCCTCAAGCCCGGCGAATCCCGCATCGCCAACTTCCTCGTCTCCCTCGATTGCCCCATCCTCGTCCGCTCCACCGGCATCCTCCACGAGCTCTCCGGCGTCGACCGCGTCCTCATCGGTGACTTCTCCCTCAACGCCGCCAACACCCTCACCGCCGAAGCCTACCTCGCCCTCGGCCTCGCCCGCCTCACCCCCACCCACGACCTCAACGCCGCCCAGATCGCCGCCCTCGCCCGCTACCTCGGCCCCGAGCACATCGAAGCCATCGCCTACCAGCACCTCCCCGTCTTTCACACCGAGCACTGCGTCTTCTGCCGCTTCCTCTCCGAAGGCACCACCCATAAGGATTGCGGCCGTCCCTGCGAGGAACACCGCGTCGCCCTCCGCGACCGTCAGGGCCGCGCCCACCCCGTCATGGCCGACGTCGGCTGCCGCAACACCGTCTTCGGCGCCGAGGCCCAGGAAGCCTCCGCCCACCTCCGCGAATGGGAAGGCGCCGGCATCCGCCACTTCCGCCTCGAGTTCGTCCACGAATCCGCCCGCGAAGTCATCGCCGTGACCGAAGCCTTCCAACAGGCGCTCGCCGGCAACCTCTCCCCCGACGCCCTGGGCCACACCCTCCGCCGCATCGCCCCCGAAGGCACCACCGAGGGCAGTTTGTTCGTTCCGAAAGATTACTTAACCTTTCCTATTCTGCAATAGGGGATTCGATGGTAGGATTCTTCCACGGACCATGCGTGCGCTGCTACTCGTGTGTGCGCTTGCCGGAGGGCTGACCGCGGCCGATCCGCGAGCGATCTCGCTGCACCCTTTCCTCGGAAAGGCCGGGACCCCGTTCGCGGTTACGGTCCGCGGCGCTAACTTACAGGAAACAAAGGCCGTATTCATCGAGCCGCCGGGCGCGAAGGTCACCGTCGGCAAAGTCGACAAGGCCTCGGTCGAGCTGACCGTCGAAGGCGCCAGCGCCGGGAGGTACTCGCTACGCCTGGTGACGGCCGCCGGCGTCTCGAACGTCCTATCGATCCAAATCACTGATTCCGAAGTACTTACCGAACCGGACGGCGATCACGAGACGCCCGAAGGGGCCGTCGGGGTGCCAGCGGTGCCGGCGGTCTATACCGGCCGGATCGCGAAGAAGGGCGAATCGGATTTCTACGCCTTCGACGTAAAAGCGGGCGAAACGCTTTCGTTTCATGTACTTTCCGGGCTGCCGTCGATCGGGGCGCCGGGCGGCAACGCCAACGGCTTCGACCCGTCGATCTCGATCTGGGAACCGTCCGGCAGCTGGTTCGACCCGAAGCGGGTCAACCGCCTCGCCTTCAACGACGAGCCGCTCTGGGTGATCGGGCGCGGCACGGACGCCAGTTTAAAACATTCGTTTACGAAGAGCGGACGATTTTATGCGCGAATTGAGGCCTTTTCCGGCCAGGGAGGGCCTGATTATTCGTACATTTTGCGCATTTTTCGCGGCTCCGTCGACCTGGAAAAGCCCTCCGGCGACCCCGAATGGTCTGAGCGCACCTACCAGCGCCCCCTGGCCTCCGGCCGCCTGAACGAACTCGCCGTCCGCGGCGGCAAAAAGGGCGACTACCCCGCGATCGAAACCTACCGCCCCGGGGGCACCATCAAGCTCCCGGCCGTGCTCGAAGGCGCGATCGCGCAGCCGGGCGAGGCGCACCGGGCGAAGTTTTCGGCCGAAAAACCGCAGGATATCGCGATCGAGATCGAAACCCCGGACGCGGCGCCGCCGCTGTTTAACCCGGTGGTCCGGCTGCTGAACGACCGGGGCGAAGAGGTGCTCACTAACTTCTTTGCGGGGCGCGGGGCCTGTACCGGGGCGCTGACGAAGGGGCTGGTCGCGAAGGCGATCTTCCCGCTGCGCAACCCCGGCGAGTACACCGTCGAAGTCCGCGAACTGACCGCCGACCTGGCCGAAGCCGGGTTTCGCTACCGGGTCATGATCCGGCCGCAAGTGCCTCATTTGGGGCAGGTTACGATCGCCGAAGACCATATCAACCTGGCCCCGGGCGGGGCGAAGACGGTGCGCGTGACCTTTGACCGGGAGGAAGATTACCGGGGCGCGGTCGCCGTCGGGGTGGAAGGGTTGCCGGAAGGGGTGACCGCGCTGGCGGCGGCCGACTTCGAGCCCGACAAGGACCCGCCCCCGTACCCGGGCAAGCGCGAGCGCTACGTCGCCCGGACCGAGCGCACGGTGCTGGCCTTCGCCGTGGCCGAGGACGCTCCGCTGATGCAAATGCCCCGGAATGTGCGGGTTACGGTCCGCCCGGTGGTCGACGGGAAGCCCGGCGCGGTGATCGCGCACAAATCGATTCCTTTAATGGTGGTAGCAAAACCATGATGA
>CAYMTH010000778.1:0-2830 GCA_964393235.1 uncultured Solibacteraceae bacterium
TGCATGGGCAAGGCGTTCATCGCCGAGAACCGGGACGCGTCGACGCTGAACCGGGAGGGGTGGAACCGGCTGGTCATCCGGGCCGAGGGCGACCATATCGTGATCCGGCAGAACGGGAAGACGGTGGCCGATCTGCGGGACGGGACGTTCCGGGGGCCGGGGAGCATCGGCATCCAGATCCACAAGGGCAAGGCATTTGAGGGAATGGAGGTGCGGCTCCGGAAGCTACGGATCCGCGCCCTGTAGAGGAGGGAGAGCATGGACCGCAGGAGCATTTTGAAGAGCACGCTGGCGTTCCCGTTTGTGGCGCGGCGGACGGTGTTGGGGGCCAACGACCGGATCGAGCTGGGCTTCGTGGGGGTGGGGAAGCGGGCCTCGTGGCTGATCAAGAACGAGGACTTCGGGGAGGGGCGGATCCGGGCGATCGCCGACTGCTCGACGGCGGCGCTGGACAAGGCGGCGCAGATCCTGCCGGAGGGGCGGCACTGGACGCGGTACACCGACTGCCGGGAGATGTTCGAGAAGGAGAAGCTGGACGGGGTCTTTGTGGAGACCACGACCCATGCGCGGGCGCGGATCGTGATGCAGGCGATCCGGGCGGGGCTGGACGTCTACGCCGAGAAGCCGGCGACGCTCACCATCGAAGAGGGACAGCGGCTGGTGACGGCGGCGCGGGCGCATAAGCGGATCGTGCAGGTGGGGACGCAGCAGCGGTCGATGCCGATCAACATGTTCGCGAGCGAGCTGGTGGCGAGCGGGCGGCTGGGGCGGATCGAGAAGGTCATCGTCTGCAACTTCCTGGCCCCGGCGCGGTGGACGCCGCGGGAGGCCGAGCCGGTGCCGGAGGGGCTCAATTGGGACGAGTGGTGCAACCAGACCGAGCTGCGGCCGTACCACTCGCAGCTGCACCGGAACTGGCCGATCTGGCGGGACTACGACGGCGGGGGGCAGTCGTGGGGGGTGTCGGGTTGGGGGACCCACTCGCTGGATCAGGTGCAGGCGGCGCTGGGGACCTCGCTGACGGGGCCGGTGGCTGTGGTCCCCGAGGGGGCGGGGGCGGAGGCCAAGGTCGCCCTGCGGTATGGGAACGGGACGGTGGTCAACCTGGAGCAGGAGATCATTAAAGATCATCAACAATTGGGCGCGATCTTCGTGGGGACGAAGGGGCGGCTGCAGATCCTGCGGGGCGACTTTGTGAGCGCGGACCTGCCGGAGCTGAAGCGGGGGGCGCCGGACGTGATCCGGGAGGGGCCGGGGGAGAACTCGTACCATATCCGGAACTTTTTGCAGTCGATGCGGACGCGGAAGCTGGCGAACGCGGACATCGAAATTGCGCACCGTTCGACGACTGTATGTCACCTGGTTAACATCGCCCGGGAGCTGGGGCGGGCGGTGGAATGGGACCCACGGTACGAGGTGTTTCCGGGCGACCGGGAGGCGAACGGGCTGATCGCGCGGGAGCGTCGAATAGGTTACGAACTTTAGGTTGATAAGTTCTTTATTTTCAACAGAAACTTGGTTTCTTTCGTTGGTTTGTTCCCGGTCTGTTCCCGGTTTGCTTCGGCACCAAAACAACGAGGGGAAGGCGCGCGCCTTCCCCTCAAACTGATAGTACCATGGCTGTCAAACCGGGGCCCATCGAAAGATAGATTGTGCGGGAGACCGGGGGGTGTTTCACTGAGATTGGGCCCCGTGGTTTTCCGGCCGGTGGCGAGGGGACAAATCCTCCGAGTCCCTTCGCAGGCCAGGTTCCTTTTGCATGGGTGCCCCTTTCATGTGGATAGGCAGTCACCTAACCTCAGTCCAGGCCGGTCAGAGCTCTACTCGCTGACCGGCCATTTGTTTAGCGGGGGTAGCCCTGCCATAGGTATTCGAGGGCGTTGGGGAGCGTCTGCTGCTTGACGAGCCGGTCGGTGTGGCCGGAGTTTTTGGAGAAGACGAACTGGTATTTGTAGCCTTTGGCGGCGAGGACCTGGGCCATGCGTTCGTTGGCGAGGACCCAGTCGTGGTGGTCGTCGCGGGTGATGAGGTTGTCGCGGTCGGAGACGTGCATCCAGATGCGGATGGGCTTGACGGGGGAATTGGGAATGATGGAGGCGTGGTATTCCCAGGCGCCGAGGGGGAGCTTGGGATCGGTGGGCCACTGCTGGTTGACGAAGGTGCCGGAGTAGGACAGGACGCGGCGGTACCATTCGGGGTGGAACCAGGCCATGGTGAAGGCGGCGGCGGCGCCGGAGCTGCCGCCCATGGTGGCGCGGCCGTTGGGGTCCTTCGTCAGCTTGACGTTGCACTGCGTTTCGACGAGGGGGAGGACTTCGGCTTCGACGAACTCGGCGTAGCGGCCGGAGACGGTATCGTACTCGAGGCCGCGCTGGGAGCCCTGGGCGTCGCCGCCGCCGTTGGAGATGGACACGGCGATCATGGCGGGGACGCGCTTCTGGTGGATGAGGTTATCGAGGACGGTGAAGAGGGTCTGGTCGGGGCCGTCGGCGCCGACGATGAAGGGGGCGGGGGAGCCGGGCTTGTACTGGGCGGGGACGTAGACGGTGACTTTGCGGGAGTAGGGTTTGGGGGAGCTGTTGATGATGAGTTTGGTGGGGTCGTTGGGATCGACGGTGGGGAAGGTGTTGGGTTCGCGGGCGATGCCGGGGTAGAACTTGGAGTCCTTGGACTCCATGACGAGGGTATGGATGGTTCCTTTGGGGACGCCTTCCTGGGGTTGGGACTCGGGGGCGGGTTTGTAGTTGGGTCCGATGACGAAGTTGCCGTCTTCGGCGATGGGGGCGTTGGTGAGGTCGGGGAGGTCGATGGAGAGGACGTAGCCGGGGGG
>CAYMTH010000779.1:0-2820 GCA_964393235.1 uncultured Solibacteraceae bacterium
CAACCTGCTGGACGAGGGAGCGGTCGAGGAGGTCGGGCTTGGGGGCCGCGGCGGCTTCGAGAGCGGCGAGGGAGGGGGTCCAGGGACCGGTGGGGGGAGGGGTGTCCGAGGGCGGATTGACGACGGGGAGGCCGGCGGCGTCGAGGGCGGCGGCGATGGGGGAAGGCAGGCGGGCGGCGTCGACGTAGAGGGCGGAGGCGCCTTGCGCGCGGAGTTCGGCGGCCTGGGCGGCGGCCTGTTCGGGGGTGGAGGGGAAGCGATAGAGTTCGGCGGCCAGGCGGTCCCGGAAGGCGGCGGGGACGCGGGCGAGGGGGCCGGACTTGAGGGCGTCAGGGGTGGTGAAGAGGGGGCCGGCGAAGAAGAGTTCGCTCGCGAGGATTTCACCGGAGGCGACGCGGGCGTGGAGGCGATTGATCTGCGCGGCGCTGTCGCCGAGGGAGCGAATGGCGGTGACGCCGGAGTAGAGATAAGCGCGGTGGGCGGTTTCGATGGGCTTTTCGGGGTTGGTGTAGGCGGCGGGATCGGGGACGCCGCCGGGCCAGGTGAGGTGGACGGCGGTATCGATCAGGCCGGGGAGGAGGGTTTTGCCGGAGGCTTCGAGGGGCTCGGCGGCGAGGGATTTGGGGTCGGGGGCGTCGCCTTCGAAGACGCGGTCGATTTTGCCGTCGCGGATGAGGAGGGAGCCACGCTCGACGACGCGGCCGTCGCCCAGGAAGAGGCGGGCATCGCGGATGAGGACGGAGCGGGAGCGGCGGAGTTCGCGCTGGAGGATCTTCGACTGGGTGAGGCTTTCCTTGCTGTAGGCCTGGTAGACGCCGAGGAAGAGGAACGGAGTTAGGGCGGCGAGGACCCAGAGTTTGGCCGACGACTTCACCTTTTCTTCCTTCTCCCAGCGGAAGAGTTTGATGGACAGGAACATGCCGATGATCAGCGTAAGCCCGAGGGCGACGAGGCTTTTCCATTGCTGGTCGAGGCCTTCGCGGCGGAGGAGGATGCCCTGCAGGCCGGCGAAGAGGTGGGAGGAGGGGATGAACTGGGCGAGGATCTGGACCCACTGCGGCATGGCGGAGACGGGGAACGTGGCGCCGCTCAGGAAGAGCATGGGCAGGTAGCAGAGCTGGACGAGGATCTGGCTTTCCTGCATGGAATTGACGACGGAGGCGATGATGAGGCCGAGGGAGCGGAAGGCGAGGACGGCGACGGAGAGGAAGACGAAGAGGGTGAAGGGGCGTTCGGGCCAGGGCATCTGGTAGGCGAAGTGGCCGACGGCGATGAGGAAGAGGGCGGAGGGGAGATAATTGATCCAGCCGGTGACGAGCCAGGAGACGAGGAGCGGGGCGGCGGTGGTGGGGGCGACTTTGAAGCGGCGGAGGATGTTTTGTTCGCGGTCGGCGACGGCGCGCATGCCGGCGCCGAAGAAGCCGTTGCCGAGGACGCCGAAGATGAGGACCGAGGTGACGACCTGTTTGGCGACGCCGGCGCCCTGGCCGGCGGACATCATCTGGGCAAAGAGGAAGAAGAAGATCAGCGGGAAGACGTAGCCGAAGAAGAGGACCATGCGGTCCCGGCTCATCAGGCGGAGGGTGATGACGATGTTGGTGAGGTAGGCCGTCATGATTTAGTCGCGGAGGCTGCGGCCGGTGAGTTCGAGGAAGACGTCTTCGAGGGTGGGCCGTTTGAGGTGAATGTCGGCGAGTTCGAGGCCGCGCTGGTCGATCCATTTGACGAGGTCGACGATGGCGCGGGCGGGTTTTTCGGCGGTGATGGAGAGGGAAAGGCGATCGGGGGCGAGGTGGGTTTTGGCGTCGTCGACGTTGGGCGGTTCGTGGCCGGGGGGGGGGGGGGCGGCGAGACGGATTTCGAGGCGGGAGGAGCCGAAGGTGGAGGCGACGAGATCGCGGGGGGCGCCGATGGCGATGATGCGGCCCTGGTCGATGATGGCGACGCGATCGCAGAGGCGTTCGGCTTCCTCGATGTAGTGGGTGGTGAGGACGATGCTGCGCTGTTTGTCGCGGAGTTCGAGAATGAGTTTGTGGATTTCGAGGCGGACCTGGGGGTCGAGGCCGGTGGTGGGTTCGTCGAGGAAGATCAACTGGGGGTCGTTGATCATGGCCATGGCGAGGGCGAGGCGTTGTTTCTGGCCGCCGGAGAGGGAGGAGTAGAAGGCGTCGCGTTTGTCGGCGAGCTGGAGGCGGGAGAGGAGGGCGGCGTGGTCGACGGTGCGCGAGTAGAAGGAGCCGAAGAGGCTCATGGCTTCGTGGATGCGCATTTTGTCGGGGAGGTTGGTGGCCTGGAGGCAGACGCCGATGCGTTCTTTGAGGGCGCGGGCGTCGGAGGCGGGGTCGAAGCCGAGGACGCGGACATCGCCGGCGGAGCGGGCGCGGAGGCCTTCGAGGATTTCGACGGTGGTGGTCTTGCCGGCGCCGTTGGGGCCGAGGAGGCCGAAGACTTCGCCCTGGGCGACGGTGAAATCGATGCCGCGGACGGCTTCGAGAGAGTCGTAGTTTTTGCGCAGTCCGGAGACCTGGATGCAGGGTTCGCTCATGCGGGTTATTTGGGGAGGGCGGTGAAGCGGACGAAGTTCCAGATGGCTTTCAGGTCGTCGTCGGAGTAGCCGCGGACGGCGGTGCGGTGGCGCCAGGCGGGGTCGCGCTGGGCGGTGGATTTGATTTCGTAGGGGCGGAGGCTGCGGAGGACGGGGGGCCGGGAGGAGAGGTCATAGACGCGGGTGGCGGCGGGGGTGCGTTCGACGATGACGCCGGGGAAGCGGGCGCCGTCGGTGAGGACGACGGAGCGGACGGCGCGGGTGCGGGCGTATTT
>CAYMTH010000780.1:0-2817 GCA_964393235.1 uncultured Solibacteraceae bacterium
CCCACCGCACCGCCCTCACTCCCCCAGCATCCGCCGCAGCGTCGGCTCCATCGCCCCCGCCCAGCGCTCATACCCCTCCGCCGAAGGATGCAGAAAATCGTACATCACCTCTTTCGCAATCCGCCCGTCCGGCTCCAGAAACACCTTCCCGATATCCAGATACGTGACGTTCTTCTTCCCGTCCAACCCCGCGATAACCCCGTTCACCGCCTCCATCTTCGCCCGCATCTCGTTCGGCTTCTCCCCCCGCGGAAACACTCCCAGCAGCAGAATCCGCGC
Source organism: uncultured Solibacteraceae bacterium (assembly GCA_964393235.1). Taxonomy (GTDB): domain Bacteria; phylum Acidobacteriota; class Terriglobia; order Bryobacterales; family Bryobacteraceae. The sequence continues at coordinate 280 of CAYMTH010000780.1, forward strand.
CTTCGGCAGCCGCACGTTCAGCTCGTTGCAGATCGCCTCGATCCCCGCCGCAATCTCCCCCACCGTATTGATCCCGGCGTTATTGGTCCCGATCATGACCACCACCGCCTTCGGCGCAATCCCGTCGATCTCCCCGTTCCGCAGCCGCCACAGCACGTTCTCCGTCCGGTCCCACCCATAACCCAGGTTGATCGCCTTCCGCTTCCCGTAATACTTCTCCCAAACCGCCTGCCCGTTCACGCGCCCGCCCGCCGGCTCCCCGCCCCAGAAATGCGTAATCGAATCCCCCAGAAAAACCAGCTCCACCGGCCGCGTCTTCACCATCTCGACAATCGCCTCGTGCCGCTTCACCCAGTCGTACGTCTTCCAATCCCGGTTCTGCGTCACCGGCACCAGCGTCGACGGCTCCCCGCGCCCGCCCACCACCGTCACCAGGCTCTCTTCCGACGCATCCGCCGAATACGCCCGCGCCCGCACCGCCCGACCCGCCGGCACATACACCGGCGCCAGATACACCCCCGCCGACTTGTCCGGGTCTTTCTCCTCGAGCGTATACCGGATGAACGCCCCCGGCGTCGACGTCGCCAGCACCACCCGCCCGTCGGCCAGCATCGTCCACGACGGCGCCGCCACCTCCGCCCACAGCCCCAGCCCCGCCGCCAGCAGCCAGACGATCCGGATCATCCCCCCACCTTCACCGGACGCCCGCTCACCGCCGCCTCGTGCGACGCGATCGTAATCTCGTTCACCTTCCAAACGTCCTCGAGCGGCATATCGTTCTTCTTCCCGTTGAACGCCGCTTCCAGAAACTCGACAAAAATCTCCCGCTCCGGCGGCATCTCCTTTACCACCTCCACCTTCCCGCCCTGCCGCAGAACCGTAAGCCCCGTCGCGGCCATATACTCGATCACGCCCTTCGACCCCGCGATCCGTATCCGGTCGTCCCCATGCGTCGGCGCCGCCTCGCTCCGGTAATAGTCCATATGGAGCGACGCCGTCCCCCCGTTGTCCATCTTCAACACCGTCGTCGTCGTGTTCTCCATCTGCCCGATCCCCGGCGGAGCCGCAATCTGCGCCTGATACGAAAACACCTCCGTGAAATCCCGCCCCGTCGTCCAACGCATCAGGTCGAACATGTGGATCCCGATCCACAAGATCGTCGACCCGTACGTCGCCCGGTCTTTCATCCACTGCGGCCGCACGCCCGCCTTATACGACTTCTGCGACGACACCATCCCGATCTCGCCCACCACCCCGTCCTTCACCATCTGCCGCATCGCCAGATACTGCGGCTCATACCGCAGCGGCAGAATCAGCCAGATCGGCTTCCCGGACTTCGTCACCGCCTTCTTGGCTTTCTCAAAATCCGCCCGGTTCAACGCCAGCGGCTTCTCGGCAATCAGCGGCAGCCCGCGCTCGGCCACCGCGATCACGCTCTTCGCCCGGTCGCCGTTCGACGTGCATACCCCCACCACGTCCAGCTTCTCGGCGTCCAGCATCCGCCGGTAGTCGCTATAAAACTTCGCCTTCGCCGCCACCGGGCGTTTCTTGATCTTCTCCAGTTCCCCCGCGTCCGCCTCGGCCACCGCCACCAGTTCGACGTCCGGAATATGCGGCAGCGGCGTCAGGATTTCCCCCGCGTGCCCCAGCACGCCCACCATCCCCAACCGCAACTTCCGCGGCAGTTTCACCGTCGCCGCGCCCGCCAGCAATGCCCTGCGTGAGATCAAATCCATAGGCGTATTATCCACGATAAGATCAGGGGGTGCGGTACCTGTTCCTGCTCGCCCTCCCCCTCCTCGCCCAGCCCGAAGCGGCCCATCGACGCGCCTTCCAGCGCGACATCGCCCCCTTCCTCGCCAAGCGCTGCGTCGCCTGCCACAACGACAAACTCAAGAACGCCGACCTCAACCTCGCCCGCCTCCGCGACCCCAACCAGGCACTCGCCGAACGCAACGTCTGGGAAGACGTCCTCGATAAAGTCCGCAACGCCGAAATGCCGCCCCCCGGCGCCCCCCGCCCCACCGCCGCCGAACTCCACTCCCTCGCCGCCTGGGTCGATCACCAGATCGCCGCCGTCGACGCCAAAACGCCCCCCGAACCCGGCCGCGTCACCGCCCGCCGCCTCAATAAAGTCGAGTACAACAACACCATCCGCGACCTCCTCGGCCTCGACTTCCAGCCCGCCGGCGACTTCCCCAACGACGACTCCGGCTACGGCTTCGACAACATCGGCGACGTCCTCTCCCTGAGCCCCGTGCTCATGGAAAAATACCTCGCCGCCGCCGAACGCATCTCCCGCCTCGCCATCGTCACCGCCAAACCCGGCAAACCCACCCTCAACCGCTACCCCGCCGACAGGTTCCGCGAACCCCTCCACACCTTCCCCGCCTGGGCCGAGTACGAAATCCAGCTCCGCGTCGTCGACCGCCGCAAGGAAGGCGATCCCCTCACCGTCGCCCTCCAGATCGACGGCAAAACCGTCAAAACCGCCGAATTCCGCCTCGCTCCCAACGTCGCCAATCGCATCATCCGCTA
>CAYMTH010000781.1:0-2811 GCA_964393235.1 uncultured Solibacteraceae bacterium
TCTCGTCGAGCGTGCCGAACCCGCCCGGCAGCGCGATAAAGCCCTCGGCGAGATCGGCCATTTTCATCTTCCGCTCGTGCATCGATTCGACGAAGTGCAGGTCGTCGAGCGAGAGGTACGCGGCTTCCTTCTCCACCAGTAGCCGGGGAATCACGCCGGTCACCTTCCCGCCCGCGCCCAGCACGGCATCCGCCAGCATTCCCATCAGGCCCAGGTGGCTCCCGCCATAGACGAGCCGCATGCCGCGCCGTCCCATCTCGGCCCCCAGCGCAACCGCCGCTTCGCGAAAAGCCGGATCGAAACCGGGATTCGACCCGCAATAAACACACACGCTCGCCGCCATATTCCGCAGTGTATCCTGGTCACAATGCTCTCCCGCCGCGCCCTGCTCGCCGCCGCCCTGCAAGCCGGCTATCGACAGACCGAGTTGGCCATCGACGGCGACCGTTTTCTCATCAACAACAAACCCACCTACGCCGGACGCACTTGGCGCGAGCACAAGGTCGAAGGCCTGCTGATGAACACCCGCATGGTACTCGGCATCTTCGATGATCGCAACCAGGAGACCATCGCCAACTGGGCCTACCCCGATACCGGGAAGTGGGACGCGGAACGCAACAACCGCGAATTCCTCGCCGCCATGCCCGAGTGGCGCCGCCACGGCGTGCTCTCAATTACTCTCAACATGCAGGGCGGAAACCCGCGCGGCTACGCCCCCAACCAGCCCTGGATCACCGGCGCCTTCACGCCGCGGGGCGAGATCATACCCGAATACCTCAACCGCCTCCGCGCCATCCTCGACCGCGCCGACGAACTCGGCATGGCGCCCATCCTCGGCGTCTTCTACTTCGGGCAGGACCAGGTGCTCGAGGACGACAAGGCCATCCGCCGCGCCCTCCGCAACACTGTCGAATTCGTGCTCTCACGCCAGTACCGCAACGTAATGATCGAAGTGGCCAACGAGTGCAATAACCGGAAGTACGACCATGAACTGCTCCGCCCCGGCCTGATGCCGCTGCTCATCAAGGAGGCGCAGTCGATCACCTACAACCGGCGCCGGCTCCCCGTCGGCGTCTCCTTCAACGGCAACACGCTGCCGCCCCCGGAGATCACGCGCCTCTCCGACTTCGTCCTCCTCCACGGCAACGGCGTGAAGGACCCCAACCGCATTGCCGAGATGGTGCGCGAGGTCCGCCGCCAGCCTGGCTTTAAACCCAAACCGATCCTCTTCAACGAAGACGATCACTTCGATTTCGACAAGCCGATCAACAACTGCGTCGCCGCCGTCGGCGAGTACGCCAGCTGGGGCCTGCTCGACGTCGAGGGCTACCAGTCGCCGCCAGTCCACTGGGGCCTCAATACCGACCGCAAACGGGGCTTCTTTCAACTCGTCAAGGAGATCACCGGCTCATGACCAAGATCGAAGACATCCGCGATGGCGTCCTCCGCTTCCGCAAGAAGGTATTCCCCATTCGCCGCGCGCTGTACGAGGAACTCGCCAACCACCAGGCGCCGCAGATCCTCTTCATCACCTGCATCGACTCCCGCGTCGATCCGGCCGATCTCTGCGACGCCGATCCCGGCGACATGTTCGTCGAACGCACGCCCGGCAACCTCGTGCCCGTCTACGGCGACGTCCGCTCCGGCATCTCGGCCTCCATCGAGTACGCCGTCACGGCGCTTGAGGTCTCCGACATCATCGTCTGTGGCCACTCCGACTGCGGCGCGCTGAAAGCCACGCTCAACCCGAAGTCCCTCAAGAAACTCCCCGCCGTCGACCGCTGGATGCACTGGTCCGACGAAGCCGTCGCCCACGTGAAGAAGCACCAGCGCCACGCGGACGACAAGGAAAAACTCCATCACCTGTGCCAGCAGAACGTGCGCGCGCAGATGGCCCATCTGGAGACGCACCCCTCGGTCGCCAAACGCATCAAGGCGGGCCAACTGCGCATCCACGGCTGGGTCTACGAGATCCACACGGGCGAGGTCCAGGCCTACAACTCCGCCACGCGGCAGTTCGAACTCTGGCCGCCCGCCTAGGCGGCGGCCTTCCAGTCCAGGATGATCTTGCCCGACGCCCCGCTCGCCATCAGTTCGAACCCTTCCAGGAACCGCGACGCGGGGAACCGGTGCGTGATGACGGGCTTGATGTCCAGACCCGACTGCAGCATCACCGTCATCTTGTACCAGGTCTCGTACATCTCGCGGCCGTAAATGCCCTTGATCGTGATCATGTTGAAGATCACGGTATTCCAGTCGATCGACATCTCCCCGCCCGCCGGAATGCCCAGCATCGCCACCTTCGCCCCGTGCGCCAGGTTGGCCAGCATGTCCCGGAACGCCTTCGGATTCCCCGACATCTCCAGCCCGACGTCGAAGCCCTCCTTCATCCCGAGCTCCTTCTGCACATCGGCCAGCGACCGCTGGCTCACGTCCACCGCCAGCGTCACACCGAGCTTCCGCGCCAGTTCCAGCCGGTACGGATTCACGTCGGTGATCACCGTATACCGCGCCCCCGCGTGCACGGCCACCGCCGCCGCCATGATGCCGATCGGCCCCGCCCCGGTCACCAGCACGTCCTCGCCCAGCACCGGGAACGACAGCGCCGTGTGCACCGCGTTGCCGAACGGATCGAAGATGCAGGCCACGTCGCGGTCGATCTTCTCGTCGTGATGCCACACGTTCGTCATGGGCAGCACGATGTAGTCGGCGAAGCAGCCCGGCCGGTTCACACCCACGCCGCTCGTGTGCGCGCACAGGTGCCGGCGGCCCGCCAGGCAGTTCCGGCACAACCCGCACGTCACGTGCCCC
>CAYMTH010000782.1:0-2808 GCA_964393235.1 uncultured Solibacteraceae bacterium
TCCCGTATCCCGCCCGCACGATAAACGTGTCCGTCGCCCGGTAGGCGATCCCCACTCGCGGCGCGAACAACCGCTTGCTCTGCTCCACCCCGCAGTCCCGCGGAATCTGCCCCACCCCGCAGACGATCATCTTGTTCGTCTGCGGATCGTACCGCTCCATCCCCGTCTGCGTCCGGTACGGCATCGGGAAGTACTCCCACCGCGTCCCGTAGCTGAACGTCAGCCGCCGGTTCACCTGCCACTGGTCCCGTATGTACAGGCTGTGCATCCACGTCCGCACGTTGTACTCCTCCGGCACCTGCAGCGTCCGCCCCAGCGCCGAAGGAAGCCCCAGCAAGAACGACGCCCACGAGTTGAACTGGTTCGTCGCCGGCCCGCCGTTCAACGCCGTCGTCCCCCCGCTGAACGTGAAGCCCCCGGCCGGCCCGTGCAACGCCCCCACGAACTCCGCCTGCGTGTGGTTGATCTGCTGGAACGAACTGTCGAACCCGAAACGCACCTGGTGCGTCCCCTTCGTCCACGTCGCGTTCCCCACCCAGTTGTACCGCGGGTCCCGGTTGAAGAACGGCCGCGTCGAGTTCCCCTGCGCCCCGATCGTCGCATAGCTCGACACCACAAACCGCGGCAGCCCGCTTTCGAAAAACCGCGTCCCGTTCGTCCCCGGTATCCCCAGCAGCTCCTGCCCCAGGTTCTTCCCGAGCCCCCGCTCGATCGAATTCGCGTCATAAGCCGTAAATCCGAAATTCCCGTCCAGAATGAACGTCGGCGATATCACGTACGTCGCCCCGAACGCCGCGTTCCCCGTCGTCCCGTACGTCGGCCCCGCCACCGACGCCGCGCTGAAATACGGCGCCCCGATCAACTCGCCCAGAATTCCCCCGCTCTCGAAATCGTGGTCCTGAATCCCGCCCCGCCCGAACATCGTCAGCTTGTTGCCCGGATTCCAGTTGATCTTCCCGTCGAACTTCTTCGAGTTGAACGCATAGTTCCCCTGGCTGAACAGGTTCGCCGTCAGCAGATTCGAGTTCGGCTCAATCAGCATCGACTGGATCTTCAACGCCACCGGGTCCATGATCGACGCCGGTATCTGCTGGTTCGGGAAAGGCTGCCGCCCCGTCCCGTTCGCCGCCCCCGTCCGCGGATCGTACATCGCCGTCGGCGACCCCGACATGTCGCCCCGCCGGATCGCCGCGTTCGGCAGCGTGTCGATCCGCGACGCGAACTGCCGGTCGAACGTCATCTCGTAGCTGCCGAAATAAAACAGCTTGTTCTTGATAATCGGCCCGCCGACCGTCCCGCCCGCCTGGTTGAAAAGCGCCTTTGGCTTCCGTTCCCCGGCCGGCAGGAACAACGGTTTCGCCTTCGTCGCGTTGCGGTTGTGATACTCGAACGCCGACCCGTGCAGATCGTTCGTCCCGCTCTTGATCTGCACGTTGATCGCCGCCCCGCCCGCTAACCCCGTCTCGGCGTCGAACGAGTTCGTCGTCACGTTCACCCCCTCGATCGCCTCCAGCGCCGGCGTGAATCCCGGCAGGTGCGGCAGCCAGATCTGGTTCACCCCCGCCCCTTCGATCCGCACCGCGTTCGAACTCCGCGACGTCCCGTTGACGTTATACAGCGCCGCCCGCGATGGATCCACCGAGGGCCCGTTCCCGTTCCGCGGCGACGAAAATCCCGGAATCGTCTTGAACATCTGCGTGTAGTTCCGCCCCGGCGGCAGCGGCGCGTTCACGATCTGCGACGCCGTGATCTCCGCCCGCACCTCCGCCCGGTCCGTCTGCAGCGCCGGCGGCGCCGCCTCCACCCGGATCGCTTCCGTCACCCCGCCCACCTGCAGCGTCGCGTCCACACGCGTCGCCGCGTTCACCGGCACCGTCACCTCTTTCGCCGTGAATGTCGAAAACCCCTGCCGTGTCACCGTCACCGTGTACACACCGCCCGGAAGCGTCGGGATCGTGTACACCCCCGCGTCGTTCGTCAGCGCTTTCCGCGTCAACCCCGTGCCGCGCTCCTGCGCCATCACCTCCGCGCCCGGCACCCCCGCCTCCGACGCGTCCTTCACGTTTCCAGTCAGCGACCCGTAGAGCACCTGCGCCCGAATCGGCGCGCTCATCGCCACCATCAATAGCAGCCCGGCAAGTTTTGTTTGCATATGTATCGGCCTCAAGTTGCGGCCAGTCTATTACCGCCCGGCGCCGAATACAATGCTCGTGCAACAAATTTGTTACCGGAATGTCACATTTCACATCTCACGCCACCGCGTCGCCAGCGCGTGCCCGCTCCAAGACGCATGCCGCTCCAGCCCCGTCACCTCCACACCCTCCATCCCCGCCAGCTTCTTCAATACCGTGTGGTCCACCACTCGCGCCCGCGCAAAATCCACCCGCACCCGCTCCATCCCCTCCAACTCCCGCCGCAATCCAGCGAAATTCGAAAACACCGCCGCCTCCCGAACCTCCACCAGCCAACCCTCCCCCCCCCGCCGCGTCGTCACATCCGCCCGCAACAATCGCCCCACCCCGAACCGCACCCGCACCGCGTGCAGCACAAACTCCACCGCCAACCCCGCCCCCACCCCCACCAGCAGGTCCGTCGCCAGCGTCACCCCCATCGTCGTCAAATACACCGCAAGCTGTTCCGGCCCGACCCGCCACACCGCAAGGAACTCCCGCGGCGAGGCCAGACGCGTCCCCGTATAAATCAGCATCGCCGCCAGCGCCGCCAGCGGAATCCGCTCCAGCAGCCCCGGCGCCAGCACCACCGCCCCCAGCAGCATCAGCCCGTGAAAGAAGTTCGACCACCCCGTCC
>CAYMTH010000783.1:0-782 GCA_964393235.1 uncultured Solibacteraceae bacterium
TGACAATAAAAACCGCACCGTCTCCGACATCCGCCACGTCTTCTCCAAAAACGGCGGCAACATGGCCGAGCCCGGCGCCGTCGGCTGGATGTTCGAAATGAAGTCCAACATCGTCATCGAAGGCGAAGCCGTCACCGAAGAAAAGCTGATGGACGTCGCCCTCGAAGCCGGCGCCGAAGACATCCGCAACAACGGCGACAGCTGGCAGGTCATCTCGGACCCGTCGGCCCACCAGCCCGTCCTCGACGCCCTCGCCGCCGCCGGCATCCCGGTCACGGAATCCGAAGCCACCGCCCTGGTTCCCAAGAACACCGTGAACCTCGAAGGCAAGGACGCCACGGCGATGATGAAGCTCTTCGACGCCCTCGACGATCACGACGACGTCCAGAACGTCTACGGCAACTTCGAAATCAGCGACGACGAAACCGTCGACGCTTAGTCGCGCCGCCGTATGCGCATCCTCGGCATCGATTGCGGATCGGAGCGGACCGGGTTCGGCGTCATTGAAACCGACGGCCGGACCCACCGCCTGATCGCGTCCGATGTCATTGTCACCTCTCCGAAGCGGCCGCTCTCTGAGCGGCTGCTCGCCATTGCCACCGGCCTCCGCGCCGTCATCTCCACGCATCAGCCGGAAGCCGCCGCCATCGAAGGCATCTTCCACGCCGTCAACGCCCAGACCGCCATCAAGCTCGCCCACGTCCGCGGCGTCGCCATGCTCGCCATCGCCGAAGCCCATCTCCCCGTCGGCGAATACTCGCCGATGGAAGTCAAGACCAGCG
>CAYMTH010000783.1:792-1262 GCA_964393235.1 uncultured Solibacteraceae bacterium
CGTCGGCTACGGCCGCGCGGAAAAGGAACAGGTGCAGCTCATGGTGAAGACGATCCTCCGCCTGCCCGATGTCATCCGGTCCCAGGACGCCTCCGACGCCATCGCCGTCGCCATCTGCCACGCCACCCGCGCCGGCTTCGCCGCCCGCGTCGAGGCCGCCCGATGAAGACCCTCCTCTTCCTCGCCGCCGCCTGCGCCCTCGCCGCCCAGGACGCCCGCCTCACCTTCCAGAAGGTCTTCCCCGGCTCCGTCCCCGCCTGGGTCAAAATCACCCTCGAACGCAACGGCCAGGGCGTCTATACCGAAGCCGCCGACGACCCGCAGCCCATCCAGTTCCGCCTCCCCGAGGCCGACACCGCGATATTCTCGGCGAGCTGTACCGCACGAACAACAAGGCCTGCAGCATGCTGTGCAACATCGACCCCCACGGCCCCTGCACGGCCGCATCACCGAACACCTCAGCGCGGATG
>CAYMTH010000783.1:1272-2802 GCA_964393235.1 uncultured Solibacteraceae bacterium
CTCCCCGAGGCCGACACCGCCGCCATGTTCGCCCTCGCCGAAAAGCTCGGCTACTTCTCCCGCACCCTCGAATCCGGCCTCCCCGTCGCCAAAATGGGCGACAAGATCCTCCGCTACGAAGCCGCCGGCAAGTCCGCCGAACAGAAGTTCAACTACACCCAGGACCCCGACGCCCAGGCCCTCGCCGACTGGTTCGAACGCATCAGCGAAACCGACCGCTACCTCCTCCACCTCGAACAGGCCGCCCGCTTCGACAAGCTCGGCGTCAACCGCATCAGCCTCCTCATCCAGGCCGCGCACGAAAAGAAACGCCTCGTCGCCACCGACCAGTACCTGAAGTGGCTCGACCGCATCGCCAAGAACGAGAGCTATCTCAACATGGCCCGCGAACGCGCCGCCCGCCTCGCCGACACCTTCCGCAACCCCGCTCCGCCCGCCGCCGAAGGGACCAAGCAATGAAGCCCATCCTCCTCGCCCTCCTCGCCGCCGCGGCCCTGCTGGCCCAGTCCCAGCTCCCCCCCGAAGAGCAGAAGGCGCTCAGCGCCGCCCTCGCCGACGCCGGCAACTCCACCCACGAGTTCATCTACGCGCTCGAAAACCACCTGAAGAACTACCCCGAATCGAAGTCCCGCTGGGAGCTCGAACGCGCCCTCGTCAAGGCCGCCCGCGAAAACTCCGACGACGCCCGCATCATCAAGTGGGGCCAGGCCGTCCTCGCCCGCGAGGCCGAAGACCTGCAGACCATCGAGGCCGTCACCCGCGCCCTCCTCCGCGCCGCCGACAAGCCCTCGGCCGCAAAGGCCCTCGCCTCCGCCAGGAAATGGGAGCAGATCATCCGCTCCCTCGAACCCCGCGACAAGACCGAGAAGATCCGCTGGCAGACCCGCCTCGACCTCGACCAGGGCCTCAGCCGCGCCCTCCAGTCCCAGGCCCGCGCCCAGTATCTGCTCGGCAAGCACGCCGAGGCCGAAACCCTCGCCCAGCAGTCCTGGAACGCCTTCCCGTTCGACGAAAGCGCCCGCATCCTCGGCCAGGCCCGCACTGCCCTCGGAAAGCACGACGCCGCTGTCGACGCCTGGGCCGACGCCTTCGTCGCCGGCGAATCGAAGTTCCCCGACGACCTCGCCGCCATGCGCACCGCCTGGCGCCAGGCCCACCCCGACGACAAGGGCGCCGGCGACCGCCTCCTCGCCGCCCACGAACGCTTCGTACAGTGGAACGACACGAAGGTCAAACGCCTCCGCGACTACGATCCCAACGCCCTCAAGAGCAAGCCCGCCGAATACGTCCTCACCGGCGTCAGCGGCGAAAAGCTCGCCCTCGCCTCGCTTCAGGGCAAGGTGGTCATCCTCGACTTCTGGGCCACCTGGTGCGGCCCCTGCCGCACCCAGCACCCGCTCTACGAAAAGGCGAAGGAGCGCTTCGCCGGCCGCACCGACGTCGAGTTCATTTACCTGAACACCGACGAGGACAAGAGCCTCGTCCTCCCGTTCCTCGAAGCCAACAAGTGGTCGAAGCAGGTCTACTTCG
>CAYMTH010000784.1:0-1605 GCA_964393235.1 uncultured Solibacteraceae bacterium
AGATGCGCGAGATCTTCCGGCAACTCGACATCCTCCTCGCCGAAGCCGGCATCGACCGCCGCGCCGTCTGCACCGCGCGCCTCTACCTGCAGGACGTCCGCGCCGAAATCGCCCAGGTGAACGTCGTGTGGAAGGAGTACTTCGGCGATCATCCCGTCGTCCGCCGCGCCTACGGCGTCGAACTCCAATCCGGCATGCGCGTCGAAGCGGCTTTTACCGCCGAGCTGCCTTAGAACGCCCGGACCGGCAGCGTGTAAGGTGCCACGGTCGCGCCGTCGAGCGTCACCACCAGCGGCTGATTCCCCTGCGGTACGATCGTCTGCACGGTGAACTGCAACTGCAGGAAACCGCCACTCGGGGCCACCGTCAGCAGCCGGTGTTCCACGCCGCCGATCGTCAGCGTCACCCGCGGCTCCGTACCCACCGGCGCGAAGTTTTCCGGCAACCCGCTCACGATCAGACTCATCAGCTCGCCGTACCGCGCCGGCCGCTCCGGGGTGATTGAAACGCCGAAACCCGCCGTCACCGATGAAACCGTCGCCACCTGCTGCACCACCTGCGTCGCCAGCGGCAGCGCCGTCTCCGCGCCCGACTGCAGCCGGATCACCGCGACGCCCGGCGTAAGCCCGTTCGGCACCGTGAACGTCACCACGTTGTTCTCGATGCCCACCACCTGTGCCGGCCGGTCGTTAACCAGCAGCTGAATCGGCGACAGCCCGGTCAGCGTGATCCCGTTCACCACCACCGTCGCATTCTGCCCCGCGATCAGCCCGCCCACCGGCGTCGCCGGCACCGTCAGCCAGCCCGACCGGGTCGAGGTAACCTGCAGCGCGCCCGTCTGCGTCGTCAGCCGAAGGCCGTTCAAGACCGAGAAGTGATACTGCCGGCCCGCCGCGCCCGGCGCCACCCAGATGTTGGCCAGCATACGGTTCGGTGACGGGAACCAGATCCTCCGCACGTCGATGTCCGGCGTCCCGAATCCGATCGTCGTCTGCCCTTCCACGAAGTTGGCGCCCGTGATTTCCACCACCGATTCGGTGCCCGCGGGCAGCGTCGCCATGCCCAGCGTCACCGCCGGCGGCTCCGTGCTTCCGTTCACCAGCGTCGCCGCTGCCTGCACGAACTGGCTGCTCTGCCCGTCGCGGCCGGCGGCGCGGTCACCGTCATTCGCCCCGTCGTCTCGTCGAAGGACCGGAACGTTCCAATCGTCCCGTCGAACGCAATCCGCGTCGTCGCGCGCAACCCGGTGCCGGTGATGGCCACCTCGTTGTCGCCCGCGCCCATCGTCACGGTTTCAATCTGCGGCGCCGCCCGTTCCGCCACGCGCATCGCGTACGGCAGCACATAAAGGTCGTTGTTCCGCGAGAAGATCAGGTGCACCGGGCCTTCCCCGGCGAACTGCCCGAACTGGAACTCGGTCTGCAGATAGAAGTCCGGTGCCGGCGTGTACGGCCGGATCCCGCCGGGCGCGATCGAAACCGCCCCACCCATCGAGCTGGGTGGGACATGCGCCCCGCGCCCCTCCTCAACGCCCCCAGCCCGGCCGGCGGATGCGGGAGCTCTGAGGGCGAGGCTGCCTGGCCGCGGAGCTCTCCAGCAGGCTGG
>CAYMTH010000784.1:1615-2801 GCA_964393235.1 uncultured Solibacteraceae bacterium
CCCCTGTCCCGTCATCACCACCAGGTTCCGCGCGCCGGCCGTGTAAACGTGCGCGGGTTTCACCGCGCGCTGGCCCGGGAAGCTGTAGGTCTGCACCGAGTGGATCGCGGCCGGCGCGTTCCGCCGCGTCACCGAAAAGTTGACCGACTCGACCGTCCCGTTCGCCGTCACCGCGATCGCCGCGAACGGCACCCGGCTCGCCGGGTAGAAAATCGTGTCGAACTGCTGCCCGCCCGCCAGCGGACGGTTCAACTGGTCCACCGGCAACACCACGTTGCCCGGCGTCGCTTCGCCCTGTAGCGCCGGCGGCAGCGGATGGGCGTACAGGAAATACTGCCCGGGAACCAGCCCTTCAATACGGTACGTACCGTCCGGATGCGTCAGCGTGCCGATCGCCGCCCCGCCCGGCGCAATCGCTACCACGCTCGCCAACCCGATGCCTTCACCAGTCGTCATCGTGACGCGCCCGCTGATCGCCCCGAGGCCTTCCCGGAACTGCCGCGTCGGATACAGCAGCGACAACCCGACCACGTCGTCGGGCAGAATCGGCCGCACCCGCGTCGTCGCCCGCGTAATCTCGGTGGCCATCGCGCCCGAAACGAAGGAGTGCTGCAGGCCCAGCGCGTGTCCGAACTCGTGCACCGCCGTGCCGAAATACGATTCGGTCCAGGACGCCCGGTTCGCGATGTCCCGCGCCAGCACCACCACCGACCGTTGAATCGGAATCAGCGCGCCCGACGTATTCGTAATGACGTCGTTCCGCACCGTCGGCCCGCCATACCCGTTCACGCCCGGAGGCAGGTCTTCAAACACAACGTCGATCGACGGCGTCGCCGCGTTCGCGGTCGTCCCCACCGGCGTGATCCCGCCGAACCGCAACCGCAGTTCCGACGTTTCAATGTCGTTCCAAACCCGCGCCGCCGCCCGGATCTGGCTCACCACCGCCGCGAAGTTGTCTGTCGGCGCGAAGTTCGCGGGACCAGTCTCGGCAATGTGATAGGTGACCGTGTTGTTCGGCAGCGCCGACAGGTCGAACTTCTCCGGAATCGTCGCGAACGGCGCCACGCCCGATGCGTAGTGCACAAAGTGGTAGTACCCGAACGCGGCCGGCGCGGCCAGAGCCGCCACCAATGCCGTCACTCGCGCCAGGTTCCTCATTGCCGTGCCGAGGCCCCCTGCCGGACCC
>CAYMTH010000785.1:0-2793 GCA_964393235.1 uncultured Solibacteraceae bacterium
TGGAAGGGATCGAGGACCCGGCGGTGCTGTCGATGGTTGTTTCGTTCCAGCAGAAGGTGCTGCGGATGCTGGATTGCAACAACCTGGTGGGCGGGCAGGCGATGGATCTGGCCGGGGGCGGGTCGTCGCGGCAGCTGGCGGAGAAGAAGACGGCGCCGCTGTTCGCGCTGGCGGCGCGGGCGGGCGTGATCGGGCAGGGAATCGACCCGGTGGAACGGCAGATGGCGCTGCGGTTCGGGCACGAGTTCGGGGTGGCCTATCAGTTGATGGACGATCTGGCGGATGGGGAGTTGCGGCTGCGGGCGCCGTTTGAGGCGCAGATGGAGCGGACGCGGGAGTGCCTCGGCGTTTTCGGAACGCGCGGGGAAGGATTGAAGGAGATGCTGGATACGCTTTATGGCAAGTCGCTCGCGTAAGGTTGCGGTCATTGGGAGTGGGTTCGGAGGGCTGGGAACGGCCGTCCGGCTGGCGTCGAAGGGCTATGACGTCGAGTTGTTCGAGGCCCGGGACATGCTGGGCGGGCGCGCGTACGTGTACCGGCAGGACGGGTTCACGTTCGACGCGGGCCCGACGGTGATCACGGCGCCGTTCATGATCGATGAGCTGTTTGCCGGGGCCGGGCGGAAGACGGAGGACTACGTGAAGATCGTGCCGGTGGATCCGCTCTACCGCATCGAGTTTCACGACGGGCGGCACTTCGAATACAACGGCAACGAGCGGGAGACGGAGCGGAAGGTGGCGGCGTTTTCGCCGGGCGACGTCGAGGGCTACAAGGCCATGATCCGGGCGGCGAAGGACATCTTCCAGAAGGGCTTTGTCGAGCTGTCGGACGTGCCGTTCCTGAAGTTCACCGACATGATCAAGATCGCGCCGGACCTGGTGAAGCTGCAGTCGCACAAGACGGTGTTCCAGTTCGTGAAGGGTTACATCAAAGACCCGATGCTGCAGCGCGTGTTCAGTTTCCATCCGCTGCTGGTGGGCGGGAATCCGTTCCAGACGACGTCGATCTACGCGCTGATCCACCACCTGGAGCGGGAGTGGGGCGTGCACTACGCGATGGGCGGCACGGGCGCCGTGGTGGATGCGCTGGGGCGGCTGTTTGCCGAGCTCGGCGGGAAGGTGCGGCTGAATACGCCGGTGAAGCGGATCCTGACCGAGGGCGGGCGCGCGGTGGGTGTCGAGACGATGTCGGGCGAGCGGGTTGCGGCCGATGTGGTCGTTTCGAACGCGGACGTGGCCAATACGTACCGGAAGATGGTTCCGGCCGAGGACCGGCGGCGGTGGACTGATTCGAAGCTCGATTCGATGCGGTACAGCATGGGGCTGTTCGTGATCTACTTCGGCACGAAGGGATCGTACAGCGACATCAAGCACCACACGATTCTGCTGGGGAAACGGTACGAGGAACTGCTCGACGATATCTTCCGGAAGAAGATCATCGGGGAGGACTTTTCGATCTATCTGCACCGGCCGACGGCGACCGACGCGTCGATGGCGCCCGAAGGCCACGACTGTTTCTACGCGTTGATTCCGGTGCCAAACCAGCTGAGCGGCATCGACTGGACGAAGGAAGCCAAGCCGTTCCGCGACCGCGTGATGGCGTACATGGAGAAGCACTATCTGCCGGGGCTCGAGTCGCGGATCGTGACCGAGCGCCTGTTCACGCCGCTCGATTTCGAGACGACGCTGAATACGTATCGCGGGTCGGGTTTCTCGTTCGAGCCGATCTTCACGCAGTCGGCGTGGTTCCGGCCGCACAACGAGAGCGAGGACGTGAAGGGCCTGTTCTTCTGCGGCGCCGGGACGCATCCGGGCGCGGGCGTGCCGGGGGTGCTTTCGTCGGCTAAGATTGTCGAGAAGCTGGTATGCGACCGGTTGCCGGTATAGACGCCGAGTGGAGCCGCCAGGCGGCGGAGGCGACCGCGCGCGGGTCGAAGAGCTTTTACTTCGCGACGCGGTTCTTTCCGCCGGAACTGACGGCTTCGGCGCACGCGGTGTACTGGTTCTGCCGGACGAGCGACGATATCGTCGATGAGAACCCGGACATTGCGGCGGCCCACGTGGAACTGGAGGCGTGGCGCGAGGCGTTGAAGGCGGCGCTGGGTGGATCGGCCGCGGCGCCGGTGGTGTTGCGGCATTTCGCGGCGGCATGCGAGCGGCACGCCATTCCGGCCGAGTATGCGTTCGAGCTGCTGGAAGGCATGCGCATGGACCTGGAGGGCGTGCGGTATCGGAACTTCGCGGAGTTGCGCGTGTTTTGCTACCGCGTGGCGAGCACGGTGGGTCTGATGATGTCGCACGTGATCGGGTACGAGGGTGACGCGCTGCCGTATGCGGAAGGGCTGGGCGTGGCGATGCAGTTGACCAATATTCTGCGTGATGTCGGCGAGGATTTGGGGCGCGGGCGGATTTATCTGCCGGCCGAGGAGATGGCCGATTTTGGATATAGCGAAGAGGCGCTGCGGCGGGGCGAGCGTTCGGAAGAGTTTCGCGCACTGATGCGGTTCCAGGCCGGGCGGGCGCGGCATTACTACCAGAAGTCGATGCCGGGCGTGCCGATGCTGCGGCCGGAGGGGCGGTTCGCGGTTGAGATCGCGGCGCGCGTGTACGGGGGCATTTTGGACCGGATCGAAGAGATGGATTACGACGTGTTCGCGCGGCGGGCGGTGGTGCCGGCGTGGCGGAAGTACGGGATTACGGCGCGGGCGCTGGCGCGTCCGGCGCTGGGAAGGCTGCGGTTTTGGCGAGGATAATCGAACGGGGATCGCTGGCGGCGGCGATCGGGCTGCTGGT
>CAYMTH010000786.1:0-2785 GCA_964393235.1 uncultured Solibacteraceae bacterium
TCCACTTCGTCGCCATCGTCGAACAGTCGATGGCCAACGGCCACCTGGCCGCCCAGGACTTCCATCAGACGATCACGCTGCTGGCCCTGGTCCTCGCCATTGTCTTCCTCGTCGTCAACTGGATCTACGACTTTTCTTCGCTCGGCTTGATCGCCTTCCCGCTGGTCGCCGCGCTGACGGCCGTCGGGGCCACGGCGAAGAACCTGCCGGCCTGGCCCGATTCCGGGCTGCGCGACGCGTGGCTGCTCGGCCACGTCCTGCTCAACATTGCCGGCTTCACATGCACGCTGTTCATGGCCGTTTCGAGCGTCTTCTATCTGATGCAGGAAAAGCATCTGAAGACGAAGCAGCCGCCCGCATTTTTCCATCGCCTGCCGCCGCTGCGCACGCTCGACCAGCTCGCTTCCCGGGCCATGATCGCCGGGTTCGTTTTCACCACGATCGGCGTCTTCGCGGCCGCCGGGTGGGCCTACATGGAATCGGGCACGCGCTGGATCGGCGAAGGCAAGATTCACATCTCGCTGTTCACCTGGTGCTTCTATCTCGCCGTCGTGTTCCTCAGGACCAACGCCGGCTGGCGCGGCCGTCGGGCCGCTTTTCTCGCCTTCTACGTCCTGTTGTTTAGTACACTCACCTGGGTGTCTCACGTGGGCCTGCGGCCCCTGTTGACCAAGTAGATGAAGCTCCACGTCACAGGCCTGAACCACCGTACCGCGCCGGTCGAAGTGCGCGAACGCCTGGCATTTGACGCGGCTTCGCTGCCGGAGGCCCTGCGCAACCTGCGCCACGCGGAAGGCGTTCACGAGACGCTAATTCTGTCCACCTGCAACCGCGTCGAGATCGTGGTCGCCAGCGACGAGAAGGAAAACCCGAAAACGCAAGTCGTCGGCTTTTTGGAACAGACCAAACCCGGCCACCGGCTCGACTACGACCGTCACCTCTACCATTACGAAGACCGCGACGCCATCCGCCACCTGTTCCGCGTCGCCTCTTCGCTCGATTCGATGGTTGTCGGCGAGCCGCAGATTCTCGGGCAGTTGAAAGAAGCGTGGTCGCTGGCGAAGGAGCAGGGCGCGCTCGGTCAGTACCTCGACACCGTGCTCACCCGCGCCTTCAATGTCGCGAAACGCGTGCGCACGGAAACCACGATCGGCGAAAGCGCCGTCTCCGTCTCCTTTGCGGCCGTCGAACTCGCGCGCGAAATCTTCGGCGGCCTCAACGGCTGCCGTGTGCTGCTGATCGGCGCGGGCAAGATGAGCGAACTCGCCGCGCGCCACCTGCACCGTTCCGGCGCCCGCGAAATTTTCGTCACGAACCGCACCCGTTCCCGCGCCGAGGAGATGGCCTCGCTTTTCAACGGCTCCATCATCGATTACGACCACTTCCGCGAGGCGATGCCCACTATCGACATCGTCATCGCCTCCTCAGGCGCACCCCACTACATCCTCACCGAGGAACACATGCGCCAGATCCGGTCCAAGCGCAAGGGCCGTCCCATCTTCCTCATCGATATCGCCGTCCCGCGTAACATCGAGCCCGCGGTCAACTCGCTCGAAAACGTCTTCCTCTACGACATCGACGACCTCGGCAAGGTGGTCGAGCAAAACCGCAAGGGTCGCGAACTCGAAGCACAGGCCGCCGAGCGCATCATCGCCGAAGAGGTTGACAAGCTCGTCGCGCGGCTGAAGGAACGCGAAGCGGTGCCCGTGATCGTTTCGCTGCAGGAACACCTCGAGCACCTGCGCCAGGCCGAAATCCAGCGCATGCGCGGCAAGCTCGGCAACCTGACGCCGCAGCAGGAAGAGGCCATCGAAGCGCTCACCAAGGGCATCATGGCCAAGATCGCCCACGGCCCCATTATGGAGATCCGCCGGCACGCGGGCAAGGAAGAGGGCTGGGAGGTCATCGAGGAAGTGCGCCGGATCTTCAAACTGGATACCCCCGAATCATGAGCAATCTCGTCATCGGCTCCCGCGGCTCCAAGCTCGCTCTCTGGCAGGCCAATCACGTCGCCGCGCAACTGCAGGCCCGCGGGCATCAGACCCGCATCGAAATCATCCAGACCACCGGGGACAAGATCACCGACGTCGCGCTTTCAAAAGTCGGCACCAAGGGCCTTTTTACCAAGGAAATCGAAGAGGCGCTGCTCGCTGGGACCATCGACCTCGCCGTCCACTCGGCCAAGGACATGCCCACCGATCTGCCCGCCGGCCTCGTGCTTTCCGCCTTCCCCGAGCGCCAGGACCCGCGCGACGCCATCATCGGCGAGATCCCCGAAAATGCCGTCGTCGGCACCTCCTCACTGCGCCGCGCCGCGCAGTTGCGCGCCCAGCGCCCGGACGTGGAAATCCGCGACCTGCGCGGCAACGTCGACACGCGTCTGCGGAAGCAGGCCGAGGGGCAGTACCACGCCATTCTCCTCGCCGCCGCCGGCCTCATCCGCCTCGGCTGGCAGGACCGCATCACCCGCTATCTCGACCCCCTCGAGTTCGTCCCCGCCGTGGGCCAGGGCGCGCTCGCCATTGAAACCCGCGACGACGGCGGCGCTGGTCGCGTCGCGGTCGCCGCGATGGACGATGCGGAAACCCGTGGCCGCCTCACCGCCGAGCGCGCCGCGCTCAAGTCGATGGGCGGCGGTTGCCAGGTGCCGCTCGGCGCCCATGCCGTGCTGCACGGCGACAGCCTCAAGATCCACGGCATCGTGGTCTCCCACGACGGCAAGACCATTATCCGCGCTAGCGCCGAAGGCCCCGCCGCCGACGCCGAATCGATCGGCCGTTCGCTC
>CAYMTH010000787.1:0-2783 GCA_964393235.1 uncultured Solibacteraceae bacterium
TTGGAGCCTCCAGCAAACCCGGGGCGGTTCAGGGCGTCAGCAATAGCGTTCTTGCCTACGTTGGAAGGAAGGCAGACGGAGGCTATGATCCATTCGTCTACGGCGTCAGCATGACACCTCAGGAGGTCGAGATCTCCGATGAGTTCTTCGTTATCACCGCGGAAACCGCAGAAGCATATAAACAATCCCTCAGTACACCACCAAAACCCATCGGATCGGGGGCGCTGTTCAGCACGGTCGAAGGTAGGCTGGATACAGCGAACGATGGTGCGGTGATCGCCGATTCGTTTCAGACTCCGGGTAGTGAAGACCACGCGCCAGTGGCTTCGACCCAGAAGAGAGCCGCACTTCGATGGTCCGGCGAGGTTCCGGCGCAAAAATGGATGAACTTTTATACCAAGGTGCTCTCGCGATTCGCGACAACGAGGGGCCTTCGGCTTACGGTCTCCTTCGATGTGTCTCCAGATGAAGGAGTATCGAGACAATCGATGGAGGAGACGCAGACAGCGTTGCGCGAGTTGGGGCTGAAGGATGAGCTGCAGTAGCGGGGACACTGCTTCAGCCCGGGAAAAAAGTCGAGTGACGGGGCGATTATCAAGTGCATGCAGTGGCGCTAGAACAACTGACCGAATTGGTACGAGGCCGTCATAACGGGGAGGTGGACTGGGAGGAGGCAGTAAGCAGTATCGAAGCGACGCGATGGTCTCGATTCACGAAATTGTAGCTGCGCTGCCTGGGATCGAGGCTGTGGATGCTCAGACGATGCTGCGGTTCGATTCGAAGTGTCTGCAGAACTTAAAAGCGTTCTCTTCGCATCAGGACGACGGTGCAGGGGAACACGTCCCTCGCTGACGGGCAGCCGGTTCGGTAGACTGGCTTTTGTGAAGCGGACTGCCCGCGTTTTGCTCGTCCTCGCCGCCGGCGCCGCGCCGGCCTTTCTCCAGGAACACGATCACCACCCCGCTCCGCCCGGACCCGCTGTTTCGCGACCGGCTTCCCCCCTGCGCGACGTTGCCGACCTCATCCGGCGGGGTGATACCGCCGAGGCACGGCGTAAGGTTGAGGCCTATCTCAAACTTCACCCCAATGACGCCGAGGGCTGGTACCAGCTCGCCCGCGCTCACCTGACCGACTTCTACGGCAAAAACGGCGGCCGGGTCTCGCTGGGCCTCGCCATGGAAGCACTCGCCGCCGCCATCAAGGCCAACCCGGACCACGTCTACGCCCTCCGCGCCAAGTCCGTCATCCACGCGCGCGCGGAGCTGCTTTACTACGATCCGAATCTGGCTTACGAACTGGCCGCGCGCGTCGTCAAACTGCAGCCGTTCGCCAACGAATACCTGCTCAACCTCTCCGAATGGATGTCCGGCGAGGTCCGGTTCACCGAACACTCCGACCACCGCGTCCCCCACGATCCGCAGATCGGCCTGGACCGCTCCATCCAACTGCTGGAACAGGTCGTCAGCGGCGCCGTGCCGTTCAGCCCCGAAGAGGGCGCCTCGCTCTTCCTGATGGCCAAGTCCCTCGCGCGGCGGGGGAACTACAACGAGTCGATCGAATACTTCACGCAGGCGCTCGGCCGGGCCGAGAACGCGGCGCAACGGATGGAGGTCCTGCGCGAGCTCGGCGCCGCACAGTACCGCCGCGGCGACTTCAACGAGGCCGCCCGCAACTTCTACCAGGCGCTGCAGGTGCGCAACAACCTCGTCGATCAGTGGATGCTCAAGACCGCGCTGGATCAACTGGGCCCCAACGCGCCGCCCCTGCCGGCGAGCGTCCTGTTCCCCGGCAAACTGCCGGGCGCCGGCGAGGTCGACGGGTTCGCGTTCAAGGATATGGCCAAAGAGCTGGGCGTCGACCGGTTCGACGGCAACGGCACCTGCGCGTGGGGCGATGTCGACGCCGATGGCGACCTGGACCTCTTCCTGGCCGGCAGCGGCACGTTTATGGCGGTCTACCGCAACGACGGGGGGAAGTTCCGGGAGATCACGGCGGAGGTGGGCCTGGCGAAAGTGCCGTCGGGGTACAGCCTCAACGTGATCGACTACGACAACGACGGGCGGCTGGACCTGTACATCTCCTACAACGGCTGGAACGGGCCGATGCCGAACCGGCTGTACCGGAACACGGGCGGACGGTTCGAGGACGTGACGGCGAAGAGCGGGGCGGGGGACCCGGGGTCGGGGTTCGCGTCGGTGTGGGGGGACCTGGACAACGACGGATGGCTGGATTTCGCGGTGGCGAACGGGGTTCTGAAAGACGGCACGACGCCGCAGGTGTACCGGAATAACCGGGACGGCACGTTCACGAACGTGACGCGGGAGGCGGGGATCGTGGAGCCACCGACGTACGGGACGATCGGGATCGCGATGGGCGATTACGACGGGGACGGGGACCTCGATTTGCTGATGAACGGGCTGAACAACTCGCCGAACCGGCTGTACCGGAACGAGGGGAAGTGGAAGTTCACGGAAGTGGCGAAGCAGGCCGGGGTGGTGCAGCCGCCGCACAACGGGTTCGTGTGCTTCTTCGTGGACTACAACAACGACGCGCGGCCGGACATTCTGACGACGAGCCTGGCGCCGTGGGAAGCGGTGGTCGACGGGCTGCGGCGCGGGTACCAGCCGGCGGGGAAGGCGGGGGTGCATCCGGACGCGACGCGGCTGTTCCGGAATAACGGGGACGGGACGTTTACGGATGTGACGTTCGAGGCGAAGCTGTACGCGCCGATGGGGACGATGGGGGCGGGGGTGGCGGATCTGGACAACGACGGGTATATCGAC
>CAYMTH010000788.1:0-2780 GCA_964393235.1 uncultured Solibacteraceae bacterium
GGGCGTGCGGCCGGTCGCGTTCTTTTTGACCGTACTGGCGGCTCGGCTGCCGCGATACGCGGCGCTGGCCTACCTGGGGGCGCACCTCGGGCAGGAAGGCGCGGGCGCGTATCTGAAAGCGCATGTGTGGCACATCGCTGGCATCCTGGTGGCGCTGTTTGCGGCCTGCTTCGGCGCGGTGAAGTGGATCGACGCGCGGCGGGCGCGGCAACTGGCGGCGGCGCTGTTCGTCTGCGCGGTAGTCGGCTACGGGCAACCGGCGCAGACCGAGCGGCTGAAGATGTCGGCGGGGGATTTCTACAGCGCCGAATCAATTCTGGAAGTGCACCGGCAGGCGAAGGGCGAGGACGCCGATTACAAGACGGGGCTCGCGTGGGTGGCGCGCGGGGCGGCGCTGCTGGGTGAATGGGACGCGGCCGCGTCGTATGCGGCGAAGCTGCGGAAGCTCTCCGAACCCGCCAGCTACGGCATCGGCACGGCGATCGAGGTGGAGGCGCAGGTGCTGGAGGCGCGCGGGAAGAAGAAAGAAGCGCTGCGGCTGCTGGAACGCGAGTTGAAAGCGAACGCGTCGGCGCCGGTGGCTTTCCGGGCGCGGATTCAGAAGCGGTGGAACCAGATCGGACTGGTGGGACGGAAGGCGCCGGACTTTGACGGTGTGCTGGCGAAGCGGCGCGGGAAGCCGGTGGTGCTGTTTCTATGGGCCGAGTGGTGCGGCGACTGCCGCGCGCAGGCGCCGGCGTTCTTGAAGGTCGTCGAGCGGTTCACGCCGCGCGGCGTGGAGTTCGTGGCCCCGACGCGGCTGTACGAGACCAAGGATCCGGCGGCGGAGCGGAAGCGGATCGAAGAGCAGTGGAAGACGACGTACAAGGGCGTCAACACGGTGGAGCGGGTGATCAGCGAGGAGGCGATGGTCGCCTACGGCGTTTCGGCGACGCCGACGTTCGCGGTGATCAACCGGAAAGGCGTGGTGACGTTCTACTCGCCGACGCGGCTGACCGAGGAACGGCTGGCGGCGGCGGTCGAGCGGGCCTTACGATAACGGTAGACTACCGTATCGGAGGCTGTTTAGATGCTTAGACTCGCGGCGCTGGCGCTGATCGCGCTGGCGGTTTCCGGACAAGAGGCGCCGATGGCGCTGGGCCCGCTGGTTCCTTACGCGCGGCCGGAGTTGCCGCCGATGGCCGACACCGGTGAGACGCAGGCGAGGCGGCTGGGGCGGCTGACGGAGAGCGAGCGGGCCGACATGCCGGCGTGGGCGCGGGGCCGCGTGCGGAAATTGGCGGGCGGGGTGCGGCGGAGCCAGGCGGCGTCGCGGGCGATGGAGGACGGCTCGACGGTTTTGCGGTTCGAGGTGGGGAGCGAGGGCGCGAACTCGGTGCGGGTTCACTTTGAGAATTTCGACGTGGCGGGCGGAAAGGTGTGGCTGTATCCGGCGGGGGCGACGCGGGAGTATCTGGCGGAGAATCCGGCGGCGGGCGACGGCCCGCTGACGGGAAAGGGGCCGCACGGCGACGGCGAGTTCTGGTCGAAACCGATCGAGGGCGACCGGGTGGTGGTGGAGGTGCAACTGGCGGCGAATCCGGCGGAGTTTCCGTTTGAGATCCGGGAACTGGCGCATGAGACGCCGGAGCGGGAATCGACGCTGCCGTGCCAGCGGGACGTGAGCTGTTCGCCGGAATTCGCGTCGATGGCGACGGCGGTGGGCTCCTACAACGTCGTGAAGGGGCAGTACTTGAGCTATTGCAGCGGGGCGCTGGTGGTGACGCGCAGCCGGACCTTTCAGCCGTATTTCATGACGGCGAACCACTGCGTGAGTACGCAGACAGAAGCGCGGACGGTGGTCGTCTATTGGGACTTCCGGTCGGCGTCGTGCAACGGGCCGGTGCCGGCGCGGAGTTCGCGGCCGGCGTCCCGCGGGGCGCGGTTGCTGGCGACGGCGGGAATGGGGGGCGGCGACTACACGTTGTTGTTGCTGGACGAACCGGCGCCCGGGCAGCGGACCTATCTCGGCTGGTCGGCGACGGAACTCGCGCTGGGGACGGCGACGGTGGGGATTCACCATCCCGCGTCGCCGCCGACGAACTATCAGCGGATCACGTTCGGAACGCGGACGGCGGACCGGGCGGCGCTGGTGGGCGGCGAGGAAGCGCCGGCGCCGCTGTACTGGCAGGTGCTCGAGACGGAGGGACGGACGGAGCAGGGTTCGTCGGGGTCGCCGTTGATGACGCGGGACGGGCAACTGGTGGGCGTCCTTTCTTACGGGCCGATTCCGGGGCCGGGGCAGACCTATTGCGATATTCAGGGGCGGAGCGGCTACGGACGGTTCGGCACGGCGTTTCCGGCGGTGAGCCAGTTCCTGAACGACGAAGCGGCGCCGGGGCTGAGCGTAAGCGCGACGAGTTTCTCCTTCGCGGTGCAGGACGGGGCGGCGACGCCGGGGCCGCAGCGGGTGGACGTGCGGAACTCGGGGACGGGGCCGGCATCGTACAGCGTTTCGCGGTCGGCGCCGTGGATCGTGCTGTCGGCTACGAGCGGGACCGCATCGGCGGCGACGCCGGGGACGTTTACGATTTCGGTGAATCCGGCGCAGCTGGCCGCGCCGGGAACATTCGACGGCGTGGTGACGGTGACGAGCGGGAGCCTGGCGCCGCTGAACATTTCGGTTCGGGCGACGGTGACGTTCACGCAGGCGGCGGGGGTGATTTCGGTATCGCCGAATCCGGTGATCGAGACGGCGCCGGACGAGGAGGGGTACAACCTCTTCTACACGCTGCGGATCG
>CAYMTH010000789.1:0-2777 GCA_964393235.1 uncultured Solibacteraceae bacterium
GAGCGTGTCGCTCACC
The DNA here is from genome assembly GCA_964393235.1 of uncultured Solibacteraceae bacterium. GTDB lineage: Bacteria > Acidobacteriota > Terriglobia > Bryobacterales > Bryobacteraceae. The sequence goes on from CAYMTH010000789.1 coordinate 17, forward strand.
GTGAGGTTCGAGATCTGCGCGATGTTGAGGATTTCCGGGGCGGAAAGCACGTGGAGCTGGATCTGGAAGCGCTCTTTGATGGAGCGGAAGAGGTCCTCGTAGTATTCGATGGGCAGGTCCGGGTGGAGTCCGCCCTGCATCAGCACGCCGGTGCCCCCGATATCGATCGTTTCCTGGATTTTCTGGTAGATCACTTCCTTCGGGTGCACGTAGGCTTCGGCGTGGCCGTTGGGGCGATAGAAGGCGCAGAAGCTGCAGTATTCGGTGCAGACGTTGGTGTAGTTGATGTTCCGGTCGATGATGTAGCTGGCGATGTTGTCCGGGTGGAGCTTGCGGCGCAGCTGGTCGGCTTCCATGCCGATGCCGATCAGGTCGTGGGACCGGAACATGTCGAGGGCTTGTTGTTGCGTGATCACTTACTTGAGCTCCAGAGCGGGTTCGAGGGCGGCGGCGTACTCGAGGTAGGTCCGCATGCCCTGATATTCATTTTCGCCGAGGCGGAAGACGATATTGCGGGTTAAATACGTGTGAATGAGGTCGGGAGGGAGCCCGCGCAGGGCCGCCTCGCCGGCGACGATGGTCGAGATGTGGCGTTCGCCGTAGGCCAGCGAGTCGACGAAGTGCTGCGTGGTGGCGGGCGTGATGAACTCGGGGCGGCCGCACCAGACGGCGAAGACCATGGGCAGGCCGGTGAGTTCCTTCCATTCGGCGCCAAGGTCGAGGGTCAGGAACGGCAGCGCTTCCGGGTCGAGGTGGAGGGCGGGATCGCCGATGACGAGCGCCGCGTCGTGCCGGGCGAGCATGTCGTCGAGTACGGGCTCGGTAACCGTGATTTCGGGGTGGGCGCCGTACTTGCGGCTGAGGATGACGCGGGTGAGCATGACCGAGGTGCGGGAGCCGCGGTCGACGGCGAGGGTGCGGATCTCGGCGGGGGGGACTTTGGAGACGAGGAGAATCGACCGGACGGGGCCGTCGCAGGCGATGCCGGTGCCGGGGCAATAGGCGAGCGACTGGCGGGCCATTTCGATCACCGGGAGCAGGCCGATGTCACTCTGGCCGCCGCGAACGCGGTCGGCGCCCTCCGACGGGAGACAGTAATCGAGCTGGAAGGGGTGGCGGCGCGGTCCGTTCTCGAGGCCCCAGACGAGCGGGACGGTGTTGAGGTAGGAGATGACGGCGACGCGGGGCCGGGCGGTGTCGGTTGGCATCGGGAAGAAAAGGAGGGACTCTTCCAGTTTAGCCTACCGGGCCGGGAGCGGCCGGAGTGCGACAAGTGTAACAGGAATAGGGAGTTATAGGCGATGGGGGTATTGGTACTAAGGTGGACACTGCAAGAGGCGGGGTGTTAAGGTTGCAAGGGAAGGATCCGCTCGCGTCCCAGCGGAAAATGTCGAAGGATATCGTATGCAATTGAGTCGGAATCTCATGATGAGAGTGTGTGCCGGGGTGCTGTTGAGCGGCCTGGCGGCGATGCTGCCGGGCCAGACGCCGGTAACGTTTAACCCGGTGCCGTCGCGGGTGGTTGGCCATGCGCGGCTGCAGCTGGTCTCCGGCGCGCCGAACCTGGTGGAGGGGCGCGAGCTGAACTCGCCAGTGGGCGTGGCGGTGGATACAAGCGTGTCGCCCCCGATTCTGTACGTCGCCGACACGGGCAACAATCGTGTGTTGGTGTGGCGCAACGCGCGGGCTGCCAACGGGTCGAAGGCGGACATCGTGGTGGGGCAGAACGACTTCTTCGCAACGGCGCCGCTTGGGCCGGGGACGTCGAGTTCGGTGGGCCTGCGGTCGCCGACGGGGCTGGCGGTGGACCGGCGGGGGAACCTGTATGTGATGGACACCGGCAACAACCGGATTCTGCGGTATTCGCGGGTGACCGATTTGCCTGCGGACCTTATCCAGCCGAACATGGTGATCGGGCAGACGTCGTTTTCCTCGGCGCAGTCCAATCAGGGCAATCCCGCTCCGACGGCCAAGTCGCTTTCGTTTGTCTCCGGCAATACGGCGCTGACTGCGTCGATGCAGTTTGATTCGGCCGGCAATCTGTGGGTGGCCGATGCCGGGAACGCCCGCGTGCTGCGCTATGCGGCGAACGACCTCACCGACAGTTCCCCGAACGGGCCGGAAGCGGATCTGGTGGTCGGGCAGGCGTCGCTGACCGAACGGCAGACGGTGGACTGGGGCCGCGCGGAGAGCCGTCTGCTGAAGACGGCGTTGCGCGGGCCGGCCGATATCGCGTTTGATCCTTCGGGCCGGCTGCTGGTGACGGATTCGTTGTCCAACCGGCTGCTTGTGTATGCGCCTCCGTTTCGGAGCGGTATGGCGGCCGCGCGCATTGCCGGCATCGTGGTGAACGTGCAGGGCCAGCCGCCGCGCCCGGCGGTGAACGAGTATACGCTCTACGGACCCGAAGGAGTTGCCGCCACCGCGGCGGGTATCTTCGTCGTTGAGAGCCAGACCCACCGGATCGTGCGGTTCGACCCGTTCGAGTCCTGGCCGGAGGAGACGCAATTGCTTCCGTCGCCGCCGGCCAAGGCGGTCTTCGGCCAGGCGGATCTGCTCAGCTTCCGCGCCAACCGCGGCGGCCGGGAGCCGAACGAGACTTCTTATGCGAGCCCGCTCGGCCTGGCGCTCGCCGGCGGTGATCTCTATGTCGCCGATGCCGGGAACAATCGCGTGCTGGTGCAACCGCGCCACGGCGGCAACATCGGCGCGGGGACCCGCGTGCAGGGGCAGATCAGCTTCAACTACAGCTCCGTCCACC
>CAYMTH010000790.1:0-2776 GCA_964393235.1 uncultured Solibacteraceae bacterium
GCCGGCCACGATCGCGGGGGGGGCACCGTCGCGGCTCGCCAGCGCCGCGTCGCGGTCGTCGAGCCGGAGGCCGGCCTGCCGACCGGCGGCGTCGGGCCCGTGGCAGGCGAAGCAGTGGTCGGCGAGGATGGGGCGGATATCGCGGTTGAAGTCGATCCCCTTTGCGTCGGCGGCGCAGAGGGCCGGGATGCCGGCGAGGAGGAGGGCGAGAGACTTACGGAGGCGCACGCTCTTATTTCATCAGAATGGGCCGGTGGGGTGCGGAGGGGGGCGGGGTTGGGGGAAGGGCCCGGCGCGGGGACACGCTGAAGCATGTCCCCGATGGGAGGGGGTTGGGTGTGCGGCGAGAGGGGGCGGGGTTGTCGCGCGGGGACACGCTGAAGCATGTCGCCGATGGGAGGGTTTTGGGGGTTCCCGGTTGATAGAATTCGGGGCATGTCGTTCCTACTTGTTGCCGCGGCGCTGGCGCCGTTTGTGGTGGTGGATCTGAAGACCGATGAGAGCCGCACGGTCGAACTGACCGACGGGACGCGGGTGGCGGTGCGGCTGACGGCGATCGAAGAGGTCCGGGATGCGGGGCAGGGGGCGATGCGAGAGGCGCGGGTGGCGGCGGAGATCGACGGGGCGCCGGTGGTGCTGCCGTGCGCGAATTATGAGCTGCCGCGGAAGGTGGGGCGGGTGCAGGTGGACTGTCCGGTGACGGCGGGCTACATGACGAACAGCACGACGGACCACTGGGGGCTGCGGGCGGCGGCGCGGCTGCGGCTGTGGCCGGCGGGGTCGGCGTGGATGCCGGCGGGGGAGATCGGGTATCCGCTGCGACAGCGGTGGATGTTGACGCACACGCAGATGGCGAACGAGCCGACGTATGTGGACCGGGGGGAGCGGGTGGCGCGGAAGAAGGTTTACTATCACGCGGGGCTGGACCTGGGCGGGGCGGAGGCGCTGGCGCAGGTGGTGGCGGCGACGGACGGGCAGGTGGTGTCGCTGGGGAAGGAGGTGCTGGAGGGGCACCGGACGGGGACGCCGGTGGCGCCGCGGTACGACGTGATTTACCTGCGGGACGGGCGGGGCTGGTATTACCGGTATAGCCATCTGTACTCGTTTGCGCCGGGGCTGAAGCTGGGGGCGACGGTGAAGCGGGGGGATGCGCTGGGGTTGTTGGGCAAAGAGGGCGGGAGCGGGGGATGGTCGCATCTGCATTTTGAGATCGTGAGCCGGCAACCGTCGGGGGAGTGGGGGACCCAGGAGGGTTTCGCATTTCTTTGGGAGGCGTATTTGCGGGAGTTCCGGCCGGACGTGATGGCGCTGGCGCGGCCGCACCGGTATGCGCGGGTGGGAGAAGAGGTGACGCTGGACGGGGGGCGGTCGTGGGTGCGGGAGGGCCGGGCGGCGTACCGGTGGAAGCTGTCGGACGGGCGGACGGCGACGTTGGCGCAGGTGAAGATGCGGTACGAGCGGGTGGGCACGTACAGCGAGGTTCTGGAAGTGCGGGACGCGCGGGGGCGGGTGGCGTACGATTTCGCGACGGTGAACGTGTTCGGGGAGGAGGATCCGATTACGATCAACGCGTCGTATTTCCCGTCGCTCGATTTGAAGGCCGGGCAGAAGGTGACGTTCAAGGTCCGGACGTTCGGGCGCGTGGGCGGGGAGGAGACGTGGGACTTCGGGGACGGGTCGGCGCGGCGGACGACGCAGTCGGACGGGAACGCGAAGACGCTGGCGCCGAACGGGTACGCGGTGATCGAGCACACGTACGCCAAGCCAGGGGACTATGTGGTGACCGTGAAGAACGGCGCGGCGACCACGCATTTGTGGGTGCCGGTGCGGTGAGGCGGGCCCCCCGGGTTTGTGGATATTCAGTTGTCAAATACCTGGGCGGGCCGGGCGGCGATGCGGTTGGGACCGCAAGGCCGGGGCGCGCGGGGCTGGTTGAACGGCAAAGGTGCGAGGCACCGAATTCGGCGAAGGTGCGAGGCACCTAGGAGGAGCCGGGGTACTTGAGGGTCGGGTCGATGCGGGTGGCCTGCCAGCCGGTCAGGGTGGCGGCGATTACCAGATCGTCGTGCGCCGATTGGCCTCCGCGCGGACGGACCGCGGCTACCTCGTTCTCCAGGACCGGACCGAACGTCAGGCCCGGGTGGATGCGGATCACCCTGGTCTCGAGCAGGAGCCGGAAGTTGCTGATCAACAGGCGGCGCGGGACCGTGTGGGCGCCGGATTCGGTGCGGCCGGGGTCGAGCGCCGAGGTGATGACGGTCGGGACCACCGTGGCCGGGAACGGGCGGCGGGTGATGATCTCGCGGACCACCTGGCCGGGACCGGCGGCGTCGAGGACCAGGTAGACATTGGGGCCGCGCGGGCCCCAGTCGGGACGCTGGTTCAACCGCTCCACCAGTCCTTCGACGTGGCGGGCGACATCGAGGAACGGCATGCGGAACGGCAGCCGCTGGAGGAGATTGAGCTCCAGGCGGGGCCGTGTGGGCTGGCGGTAGTTGGCCAGATCGAACGGTCCGTCGGCGACGGGACGGAGGGCCATGCCGGCGATGGCCGAGCGGTCCTGATCGCGTCCGAGATCGAGACCGAGAATGTAGTGGGTAACCGGGTAGCGTTGCATAGGTTTAACTCGCAAAGGGCCAGACGTCGGGGAGCGGTTCGTCGGGGAGGAAGAGTTCGACCGTCGGGTCGAGACAGGCGCGGTAGACTTCGCGCGAGATGTATCCTTCGCCGTTCGGGACGAACTTGCACTCGAATTCGGACTGGAACTCCTCCTTGC
>CAYMTH010000791.1:0-2772 GCA_964393235.1 uncultured Solibacteraceae bacterium
CCGAGTCCTGCAGCACCTCGGTGTACATCTCAAAGTCGGGCACCTCCTCGTGCTCGCCGAGCGCGGCCAGCACGGCGTTGGCGATGTTGCCGACGCCGGACTGCAGCGGCAGGAAGGCTTTCGGGATGCGGCCGGCGCGCAGTTCGCCGACCAGGAAGCCGGCGACGTTACGGCCGATGCGGTCGGTGACCTCGTTGGGTTTGTCGAACGGGCTGGCTTCGTCGTCGAGGTTCGTTTCGACGATGCCGGCGATCTTCGACGGATCGACGACGACGATGCCGGCACCGGCGCGATCGGAGGCGGAGAAGATCGGGATCTCTTGGCGCGCGGGCGGGTCGTTGGGCTCGAAGATATCGTGAATGCCGAGCAGTTCCGGCGGATGGCGGCGGTTGAGCTCGATCAGAATTTTGTCGGCGCACTTGAGGTAGGTGTTCGTCGCGCCGACCGACGCCGTGAGCACGATGCCGCCGCCGGCGGTGATGTCGCAGGCCTCGACGACGGCCCAGTGGACCGGCCCGAGAAAGCCGTAGCGAACGTTCTGCGGGAGCTGCGACAGGTGCATGTCGACGAAGCGAACCTGGCCGGCGTTGATCTGCGAGCGGAGCTTCGGATCGGACTGATAGGGCGTGCGGAAGCTGATCGCCTCAGCCTCAGCGAGGGCGCCGTCGAGCGACGGCCCCGTCGAAGCGCCCGTCAGGACGCCGATCTTGAACGGACGCCCGGCGGCGTGTTCGACCTTGGCCTTGGCCGCGATGGCGCGCGGGATCGACTTGGCCGAACCGGCCGCGGTGAAGCCGCTGAATCCCACGGTCTGGTTGTCGTGGATCAACGCCGCCGCTTCTTCCGCGGTCAGGATTGGGTAGGGGAGAGACATGGTTTTCCTTCCTGGACTACTTTCCTTGAACTGCCGGCCGTCCGCCGGTCCGGAAGAGCCGCAGCAGTACGCGGGCCGCGCCCGCCGCGCTCTCCTCGCCGGCGAGAACCCGCCGTTCCAACTCCGCCCGCTCGCCGGCCACCGCCGGATGGGCGTCAAACTGTTCGCGCAATCCCTGTTCGATCAACTCCTGCATCCACGCGAGCGCCTGCTCCCGCCGCTGGGCCTGCAAGTGCCCGCCCGTCTCGAGATGCGCGCGATGCCGCAGCACCATCTCCCAGGCCTCGCGGATCCCCACGCCGTCGCGCGCCGAACACGTCGCCACCTCCGGCCGCCAGCCGTGCGGCGCGGGCGGGAACAGGTGCATCGCCGCCGCGTACTCGGCGCGGGCAAGGCGCGCCGCGGCCACGTTGCCGTCGTCGGCCTTGTTGACCAGCACGCCATCGACCATCTCGAGAATCCCGCGCTTGATGCCCTGCAGCTCGTCGCCCGCGCCGGGAATCAACAGCAGCAGGAAGAAATCGGTCATGCCGCGCGCCGCGAGTTCGGCCTGGCCCACGCCGACGGTCTCGACGATCACGTTCTCATAACCGGCCGCCTCGCACAGCAGCATCGCTTCGCGTGTGCGGCGCGCCACGCCGCCCGCGTGCCCGCCCGACGGCGACGGTCGCACGAACGCCCGCGGGTCCAGCGAGAGCCGCGGCATGCGCGTCTTGTCGCCGAGGATGGAGCCGCCGGTGACGGGGCTCGACGGGTCGATGGTCAGCACGGCGACGCGCTCGCCCCGCTCTTCGGTGATGTGCCGCCCCAGCGCTTCGAGGAAGGTCGACTTCCCCGCCCCGGGCACGCCCGTAATGCCCACGCGCCGCGCTTTGCCCGCATAGGGCGCCAGCGCGTCGAGCAGCGCCGCGGCAAGGTCCTGGTCGGCCTCCAGCGTGCTTTCCACCAGCGTCACCGCGCGCGCCAATACCGCGCGATCGCCCGCCAGGATCCCGGCGCGGTACGACTCCAGCGGGAGCCGGCCGCGCCGCCGGTCAGTCGCCATCGGCGGGCCGCTCCACGCCCAATGCTTCCAGGATCCGGATCGCGCACTCGGGAACCGGCGTACCGGGCCCGAACACCGCGGCCGCGCCGGCCTCGCGCAGGAACTCGTAATCCTGCGGCGGGATCACGCCGCCGACAACCACCAGGATGTCTTCCCTGCCCTGCCGCCGCAGCTCGGCCACCAGCTCCGGCACCAGCGTCCGGTGGCCCGCCGCCAGGCTCGATGCGCCCAGCACGTGCACGTCATTTTCCACCGCCATCCGCGCCGCTTCGGCCGGCGTCTGGAACAGCGGCCCCACGTCGACGTCGAAGCCCAGATCGGCGAACGCCGTCGCCACCACCTTCGCCCCGCGATCGTGCCCGTCCTGGCCCATCTTGGCCACCAGGATGCGCGGCCGCCGCCCTTCCGCTTTGGCGAACGCCGCCGCCATCGCCGCTGCCCGCCGGAACGCTCCGTCCCCGCCCGACTCGGCCGCATACACGCCCGCGATCGTTCGATTCACCGCCTGGTACCTCCCGAAGATTTTCTCCAGCGCCAACGAGATCTCGCCCAGCGTCGCCCGCGCCCGCGCCGCGTCGACGGCCAGCGCGAGCAGGTTGCCCTCGCCCGTCTCCGCCGCCCGCGTCAACGCCGCCAGCGCCGCCTCCACCGCCGCGCCGTCGCGCGCCGCGCGCACCTGCCGCAGCCGCGCCACCTGCGCCTCGCGCACGGCGGTGTTGTCCACCTGCCGCACCTCCACCTCGCCCCCCGCGCCCTCGCGCCGGTACTTGTTGACGCCGACGATCACCTCGTCGCCCGAGTCGATCCGCGCCTGCCGCCGCGCCGCCGCCTCCTCGATCCGCATCTTCGGCAT
>CAYMTH010000792.1:0-1029 GCA_964393235.1 uncultured Solibacteraceae bacterium
CGCTGGACGAAGGCCTCGACGGCGACGACCATGCCGATGATCTCTTCCTTGCTGACCTTCATGGCGCGGCCGAAGGCGTGGTGGGGCGCGGAGTTGGCCCAGGCGGCCTGGACGAGGTCCTTGCGGCCGATCAAGAGGCCGGCGGTGGAGGGGCCGCGGAGGATCTTGCCGCCGGAGTAGGCGACGAGGTCGGCGCCGAGGGCGATGTAGGGGTTGGGGACGATGAGGAAGTCGGCGGCGGCATCGATGAGGATGGGGATGCCGTGTTTCCTGGCGATGGGGGCGACCTGGGCTAGGCCGAACTTGGCGCCGCCGAAGTGTTCGCCGAGGATCTGGATCATGGCGGTGCGGGGGCCGATGGCGGATTCGAGCTCGGCGACGGAGTTGACCTCGACGATCTCGACGCCGAGGGTGCGCGTGGCGTGGTCGTAGACGTTGCGCGACTCTTTCGGCATGATGACCTGATTTTTGAGGCCGCGGAGGTCGGGGAGCTGCTGCATCTTTTCGGGGTCGGCGCCGGCGATGCAGGCGGCGGTGGCGTGGGAGAGTGCGGCGGCGGCGCCGGCGGTGACGATGCCGGATTCGACCTTGAGGAGCTCGGCGAGGCGGAGGGAGGCCTTGTCCATGAGCTCATCCATATTGACGTGGAAGTGGGAGGCCTGCTCGATGGCGGCGATGACCTCGGGGAGCATGCGGGAGCCGCCGTTGATGGTGAGGGTGGCGGTGGCGTTGATGAAGGGTTCGACGCCGAGGCGGGCGTAGACGTCGGGGGCGGGGGCGGCGGGCGCGGAGGGAGAGGCGGCGGCAGCGGCGGCGAGGGCGGGGGCGGCCTGGAAGAGGGTGCGACGGTCGAATCGCTTGGAATTCTTGGCGCTCACAGGGGGTTCTCCTATGGGGGCAAGAATACTACGAAACGGGGAGGTGTGGCGGAGGAAGTGAGATTCGAACTCACGGTAGGGTTTCCCCTACGACGGTTTTCAAGACCGTTGCCTTAAACCGCTCGGCCATTCCTCCGCGGTCTTACCAGTT
>CAYMTH010000792.1:1039-2772 GCA_964393235.1 uncultured Solibacteraceae bacterium
ATTTTCTGACGCGCCCTAGCGGCCGACTTCCCAGGCGAGGTGTTCGAGTTCGGGGGCGAGGAGGCGGTTCCAGGCGAGCTGGACGGCGTTGGGCGAGCCGGGGGTGGAGACGACGAGCTTGCCGCGGTAGACGCCGGCGGTGGCGCGGGAGAGCATGGCGGCGGCGCCGACGACCTCGAAGCTGAGCATGCGGAAGATTTCGCCGAAGCCGGGGAGGGTCTTTTCGAGCTTGCGGGAGAGGACGTCGTAGGTGGTGTCGCGCGGGGCGATGCCGGTGCCGCCGTTCCAGAGGAGGATGCGGGCGGGGGTGGCGGCGAGTTCGTCGAGGACGGCGGCGACCTGGTCGGGCTCATCTTTGATGAGGCGGTAGTCGGAGACCTCGTGGCCGAGGGCGGCGATCTGTTCGCGGAGCCATTTGGCGTTGACGTCGGTTTCCGGGGTGCGGGTGTCGCTGACGGTGATGATGGCGATGGCGATGGGGCCGAGGGATTTGGCCTTTTCGCGGTGTTCGTTAGTGGATTGGGAACCCGTGCTCATTCTCTACCAGCGTACGCGATATACTGCGGACTCTTATGCAAACGGTTATGCAGATGTTCCGGCTGGAGGGGCGCACGGCGCTGGTGACGGGGGGCTCGCGCGGGTTGGGCGAGGAGATGGCGCAGGGGCTGGCGGAGGCTGGGGCTAACGTGTATCTGGTGGCGCGGCGGGAGAAGTGGCTGACGCCGGCGATCGAGAATCTGCGGGCGGCGGGGGCGCGTGTGGCGGGGTCGGTTTGCGACGTGACGAATGCCGAGCAGGTGAAGGAGACGGTGCGGAAGGCGGCGGAGGCGTTCGGGCCGGTGGACATATTGGTGAACAACGCGGGGGCAACGTGGGGCGCGCCGGCTGAGGAGATGCCGCTGGATAAGTGGGAGTCAGTGATCGCGACTAACTTGACGGGGGCGTTCTTATTTAGCCAGGAGTGCGCGAAGGGGATGATCGCGCGGCGGTACGGGCGGATTATCAATGTCGCGTCGATCGCGGGGCTGCGGGGGTCGCTGCCGCGGGGGATTCACTGCGCGGGGTATGTGGCGGCGAAGGGGGGACTTATCGCGCTGACTAAGGAGCTGGCGTGTAAGTGGGCGCAGCATAATATCCGGGTGAACGCGATTGCGCCGGGTTTCTTTCCGACGCGGATGACGGAGGGGGTGCTGCCGGGGCTGATGGCGGACATTCAGCAGAACGTGCCGCTGGGGCGGCCGGGGCGGGACGGGGAGATCAAGGGCGTGGCGGTGTTTCTGGCGTCGGACGCGTCGAACTATGTGACCGGGCAGACGCTGGCGGTGGACGGCGGGTCGACGGTGGTGGCGGTTTAGGGGAGTCGGGAGTCTAAGGGCGGTTTGGGGGAGTCTTGGCTAGGTTTGGCGGCTTCGGCCGGGAGTCTTCGGGGGAGATAAGTCCTTATTCTCCACCGATGTTTGGGAGCCCCCGGCGAAAATTATGGTTTTTGCGGGGGGCGGGGTGGCGGGTTGGGAGTCGCAAGGTGGTTTTGGGGGAGTCTTAGCGGGGTTTCGCGGGCGTCAAGCGGGAGTCGCTGGGGAGCTAAGTCTTTCTTTTTCAACCAGTCTTGGGAGTCACCTGCAAAAAACACATTTTTTGCGGGGGGCCGGGCGGTGCGTGCGCCCGAGGGGTTCGGGAGGGGGCTTCGTTGGGGGGAGAGGACAGTAGCCTCTATTGTTATTGTAGCAAGGGGG
>CAYMTH010000793.1:0-2757 GCA_964393235.1 uncultured Solibacteraceae bacterium
ACATTCACGCCACGGTGCTGCACCAGCTCGGCCTCGACTCCCGCAAGCTCGAGATCCCCGGCCACAAGCGCCTCGACATCGACTTCGGCGCGCCGATCCGCGAGATTATCGCCTGACCTACCGGTTGTTCCGCTTCGAGTACCGCTCCCAGATGCGCGGCTCGACGTGCGCCTTCAGATACTCCTCGTACTCCTTGATCAGCGCCGGGTCGGTCGGCCGGCCGTAGATCTGCGAGGAGGTGTACTTGCCCTCGTCGAACTTCTTCTTGGTCCACTCGTCGTGCACGTGCGTGATCTCGGCCTCGTCGACGAGGTCCTGCACCAGGTGCGGCGGAATGAAGAACACGCCCTCGCGGTCGCCGATCACGACGTCGCCCGGCAGCACCGTCGCGTGCCCGATGCGCACCGGCACGTTGATGCCGGTCACCATCACGTTCCGGATCGCGTCCGGCACGGCCGCGCGATAGTAGCCGCCCATCCCCGTCGGCGCGATGCCGTTCAGGTCGCGGATCGCTCCGTCGATCACGAACCCGTTGCCCGTGGTCTTCCACACGTAGTAGGCCAGGTTGTCGCCGACGATCCCGCCCGCGTTGGCGTTGCCGAAGGCGTCCACCACGAACACGTCGCCCTTCTGCAGCATGTCGATGGCCGTCTGGTGCGACAGCCGCTGCCCGTTGTGCGCCGCGCGCCACTTGGCCTGATCCACGTCGGCCACGTCCGGCCGCGACGGCATCAGCTGCAGCGTCATCGCCCGGCCCACCAGGTTCTTCGACGGGTTGATGATCTGGAACCCGTCGACGTACTGGTTCGCGAAGCCCTTGCGCGCGATCGACAGAAGTTCCTCAGACGACATGGCGCGGAGCTTCTCGAGCAGGGCGTCCGGCACCTTCGGCCGGCCGTCGGCGAAGCGTTCGTAGGGGTTCTGTTTGGTGTACTCGATCAACTGTTCCTTCGAGAGCGAGTTGACCTGCGCGGCGGCGATCAATGCGGTGAGGGCAAACAGGGCAAGTTTCATTTGCCCTTATCCTATGCAATCCGCAACGCGTGCGCTACCGCGCGGGCGATGGCCGCCGCGCCCGGCGTATCGCCGTGGACGCAGATCGTGTGGATCTCGCCCGACTCCGCCATCGCGAGCGCCTGCGCCGCCGCTTCCGCCGGGTCTTCGATCAGCGCGTCCGGCCGCGTGCGGGAGACCAGCGTGCCGTCCGGGTTGTACCGCCGGTCGGCGAACGCCTCGGCGGCGACCTCGAACCCCTCGGCCGCCCACGCCTCGAGCATCTTCGATTTCGCCAGCCCGACGAGCGTCACCTGCTGCGAGAACCGCGCCACGCCCCGCGCGATCGCCCGCGCCAGCTCGGGGTCCCGCGCGGCCTGGTTGTACAGCGCCCCGTGCGGCTTCACATGCCGGATCTCGGCGGTGAACCGCGCCAGCGCCAGCGTCTGCTCGTAGACCGTCTGCTCGACCGCCTCGAGCGGCATGTCGAGCTCCAACCGGCCGAAGTTCGCCGGGTCCGGATAGCCCGGGTGCGCGCCGATGTGCAGCCCGTGCCGGTGCGCCTGCTGCACGGAGGCGCGCATGGTGGCCGCGTCGCCGGCGTGGCCGCCGCAGGCGATGTTGACGGCGGTGAGGAAGGGCATGAGAGCCTCCTGCGTGCCGTCCTCGATGTGGGCGGGAATCTCGCCGATATCCGCGTTGATCTGGATCATAGACGCCTCAAGAGTTCAGACTGTTCGAGGAGCGCGGCGCGGGCCTCGGCGGGCGAGACGAGCGCAAAACGGACGGTGTCGCGCGGCCGGAGCTGCGCGACCGAGGGCAGGTCGGCCGTGATGACGTTGGCGATCTTCGGGTAGCCGCCGGTGGTCTGCTGGTCGACGAACAGCACGATCGGCTGGCCGTTCGCCGGGATCTGCACGGCCCCGAGCGGCACGCCTTCGGTGACCATGCGGCCGTCGTGGGTGTGCGGCACGGCGGGGCCTTCGAAGCGCAGGCCCATGCGGTTGGAATCGGTGCCGACGGTGTAGGCGGCGCCGTAGAATACGGACTCTTCGAAGCCCCCGGCCTGCGGTCCGCGCGTGACGCGGAGCGTGGTCCGGTAGGTCCGCAGCGCGCCCGGCACCGGCAAGGCGGCCGGCTCGCCCGTCGCGGTCCCGATCTGCACGACGTCGCCCTTGCGCAGCGGCGCGGGGCCCAGGCGGCTCGGCAGATGCGTCGAAGCCGACCCGGCGACCTTCGCGACCCCGATGCCCCCGCGGACGCAGAGGTAGCAGCGCGCGCCCGTGACGATGGGCCCGGCGCGCAGCGTCCCGCCCGGTGGCACGTCGAAGGCTTCCCAAACCGGCAACGCGGCCGGCGCACCCCCCGCGAGGGCCACGCCGGCGCCTTGCGGGAATTCGAACGTCCCGCCGAGCAGCGTCATCTCGAGCGCCGGCGCCCCGGGGGCATTGCCCACCAGGCGGTTGCCGGCCTGCAGCGCGACCGCGTCGGCGGCGCCCGCGCGCGACACCCCCTCGACGCCGTGCCCCGGACGCCCGAGGTCCTGCACGGTGGTGAGCATGCCGGGGCTGTGCACGAGGATCGTCATGGGATGGGCCGGAAGCGCACGCGGTCGCCGGGTTGGAGCAGGCTCATCGGCGTGAGCGTGGGGTCGAACAGCGCGGCCTCCGTGCGGCCGATCAGCTGCCATCCGCCCGGCGTCGCGATCGGATAAATGCCCGTCTGGGCGCCCGCGATCCCGACCGATCCCGCCGGCACCTCCTT
>CAYMTH010000794.1:0-999 GCA_964393235.1 uncultured Solibacteraceae bacterium
CAGCCACCCCGCCCGGTCCACGATCGCCCCCGGAAACGCCCCCCGCGTGTGCCCGAACCGCTCGCTTTCCCCCAGCGCCGGCGACAACGCCGCCAGGTTCACGGCAAAGAAGTGCTCCCCCTTCGGCGCGTCGAAGGCCAGCCGCCGCGGATCGAACGCCAGATACCTGGCGCCGGCGATCGCCCGGGCCACCAATTCCTTCCCGGTGCCCGAAGGACCCGTGATTAGCGTCGCAAAATCGTGCATTTTTGCATACAAAATGCGTCGATATCGACGCAAATCGCACGTGAAAATCGACTCCCAGATGGCCCCCCGCAGCCTCGCCGCCGGCATCGACGACCCGATGATGTTGTCGAAGATCCCATGAAACGCCCGCGCCAGCTGCCACGAACAGGCGAAAAAATGCTCCGGCGTCGCCGTCGTCTGGTACCGTTTCCCCGGCAGTTCCAGGTAGTACGCCCAGTCCGCCGCGAACTTCTGATAGAACCCCCAGTGCCCCGAACCGCGCGCAAACTGCTCGTAAAACCGTTGATACAAAAAGGAATGCACGCACTCTTCGTATAACGCGAAGTCCCCGTCCTCGCGCAGCAACCGCTCCCGCACCCCCTCGAGCACCGGCCCGAGCTTCTCCTGGATCCGCCAGATGTTCGGCCGCGCCCGCTCCGGATCCGCCACCGATACCGACCAGATCGGCTCCCCCGGCACAAACTCCGCCCCGAGCGCCACCCGCTCGAGGTCCTCCCGCGCCGGCGAAAAGGGGTTAGCATAGGCTAATGCGGCGACGGCTTCGAGAAACGGGCGCTCGGACGGACGAATCGCAGAGGACATGAATTGATCATACCGTGTACAGTTTTTGCGTGACGACCCGCCCGCCCCGTTCGCGCCTATTGCCTTAGAAGGATGCAAATGCAACCACTTACGAGCACGTCCCCCGATGGCACCCCGCTTGCCCCACAACAGGGCATGAACCATTCGAGTTATGCTTCGCTGCTCGCCAAC
>CAYMTH010000794.1:1046-2746 GCA_964393235.1 uncultured Solibacteraceae bacterium
GTCGCGGCCGTCTCCTATACCGCCGACGCCGCCCAAGGCTCGCAGTACCTCGCCCTCACCGGCGCCGTTTTCGTCCTCCCCTTCCTTCTCATGGCCGGCTGGGCCGGCCAGATCGCCGACCGCTTCTCCAAGTCGAAAGTCCTCATCGTCACCAAGTCCTTTGAAATCATCACGATGATCTTCGCGCTCTTCGCCCTCCAGGCGGCCAGCATGCCGATGCTCCTCATCGTGCTCTTCCTCCTAGCCGCCCAGGCCAACTTCTTCAGCCCGGCCAAGTACGGCATCCTGCCCGAAATGCTCCCCGAACGCGACCTCTCCCGCGCCAACGGCCTGCTCGAACTCACCACCTTCGTCGCCATCGTCGTCGGCGGCGGCTTCGGCACGCTGCTGTTCGAACACTGGAAACACGAGCAGTGGAAGATGTCCGCCTTCCTGATCAGCCTCGCCGTCCTCGGCTCGCTGATCAGCCTCGGCATCCCGAAGGTCAAACCCTCGCCCTCCACCGAACCGTTCCACTGGAACCCGTTCTCGGAGGTCGTCCACGGCTTCGGCATGCTCAAGAAGGACCGCGCCATGGCCCTCACCGTCGCCGGCATCTCCTTCTTCTGGTTCATCGGCGGTCTCGTCCAACTCACCCTCGTCGTCTTCGTCAACCACACCCTGCACGGCACCGAAAGCCAGATCGGGCTGCTGGTCGCCGCCCTCGCCATCGGCATCGGCGCCGGGTCCATCCTGGCCGGCCGGCTCTCGGGCGACAAGGTCGAACTCGGCTTCGTGGCCCCCTCGGGCATTCTGATGGGACTCGCCGCCTGCGCGCTCAGCCTAGTGACCAGCCAGGAGGCGGCCTTCGTCTGGCTCGCCCTCACCGGCTTCTTCGGCGGCCTCTTCATCGTCCCGCTCAATACGGTCCTGCAGGAAGAGGCCAACCCGGCCGAAAAGGGCCGCGTACTGGCCACGAATAACTTCGCCAACATGCTGGGTGTTATCCTGGCTTCCGGTGTCCTGTGGCTGCTCCACGACAAGTTTCACTGGAGCGGCGAGCTGATCTTTGCGGCGGGCGGCGTCCTCACGGTCGCCGTGTCGCTGTACATCCTTTTCCGTCACATGCTTCGTCAAACCGTACGCTTCATCTGCTGGTCGATCCTGCAAATCCTCTTCCGCCTCGAAGTCCGCGGCGGCCACCATATCCCCACCCAGGGCGGCGGCGTCGTGGTGGGCAACCACGTCTCCTACGCCGACGCGTTCCTGATCGGTTCCGCCACGCCGCGGTTCATCCGCTGGATCCTGTGGAAAACCCTCTACGACATCAAGTTCCTCACCCCGATCTTTGAACTGCTCCGCACGGTGCCGATCGACCTGTCAAAGCCCCGCGACGCCATGGGCACGCTCATCTTCTGCCGCAACGAGGTCGCCAACGGCGAACTGGCCGGCATCTTCCCCGAAGGCCAGATCACCCGCACCGGCCACCTGATGCCGTTCAAGCGCGGCTACGAGCGCATCTCCGAATCGAAGGGCGGCGCGCAGGCGCCCATCATCCCCGCCTGGATCGAAGGCCTCTGGGGCCACCCGCTGTCGATGAAGGGCGGCAAGCTGGCCGCGTCCTGGGACCGGGCCTGGCGCCCGAAGGTGAAAGTGCTCGTCGGGCCCCCCGTGGTCGGGCCGATCGCCCCGGAGGCCCTCCGCGCCAAGGTGATGGAACT
>CAYMTH010000795.1:0-2741 GCA_964393235.1 uncultured Solibacteraceae bacterium
TCAACGGCAAACAGGATCTGCAGCTCGCCGGAGCGCAGGCGGCGGATCTGTTCGACATCCGCAAGGAGCCGGAACACATCCGGAAGCGGTACGACATCTCCGATTTCGGGCGCGGGTGTTTGATGGCGCTGCGGCTGGTGGAGAGCGGCGTCCGGATGGTGCAGATCTACTTCGGCAACTTCCAGCCGTGGGATCACCACGACGACATTCGCATCCACGCGAAGCTGGCGCGGCAGTCCGACGGGCCGATCGCGGCGCTGGTCGACGACCTGAAGGCGCGGGGGATGTTCGACGACACGATCATCGTGATCACGGGCGAGTTCGGACGCACGCCGATGATTCAGAATTCGGGGCTCGAGAAGCTGGGCTGCGGGCGGGATCATAATCCGCCGGCGTTCACGGCGCTGTTGGCCGGCGGCGGGTTCAAGGGCGGGATGGCGTACGGTGCGACCGACGACTTCGGCTTCAAGGCCGTGGAGAACAAGGTCCACGTGCACGACCTGCACGCGACGATTCTGCATCAGCTCGGCTTCGACCACACGCGACTGACGTACCGCCATGCCGGGCGCGACTTCCGGCTGACGGATGTGCACGGCGAAGTGGTGAAAGGGATCATTTCGTAAAATAGGGCATGCTGGCCCAGACGCCTGAACCGCCCTATTACGCCGTGATTTTCACGTCGACGCGAACGGAGATCGACGAGAATTACGGGGCGGCGGCGGCGCGGATGGTCGAGCTCGCGAAAGAGCAGCCCGGGTTTCTCGGAATCGATTCGGCGCGGAGCGAGATCGGCATCACGGTCTCCTACTGGGCGTCCGAGGAAGCGATCCGCGCGTGGCACGCCAACGCCGAGCATCAGTTGGCGCAGCGGTACGGGTACGAGAAATGGTACAGCGCGTTCCAGCTTCGCGTGGCGAAGGTGGAACGCGCCTACGGGTTTGCTAGAAGCGCCAGTCCAGACCGATGAGCGGGAACAGACCGAGCTGATCGTTGACGCGCGGCTGGTTGAGTTCGCGGTCCCAGGAGGCGTTCGAGAAGTTCTTCCGGTTGGTGGCGTTCTGCAGGCCGAGCCAGACGAGGACCGGCTTGTCGCGGAAGGTGAAGGTGCGGTCGAGCCGGAAGTCGAAGCGGAAGTAGTCGGCCGCGCGGACGTCGTTGATGCGGTTCAGGTCGAAGATGCCGCGACGCTGCTGGCGGGAGAGGACTTCGTCGAACGGCGTGTAGGGCCGGCCGCCGAAGTAGGCGATGCGGGAGGAGAGCTCCCACTTGGAGTTGATGCGATAGCCGCCGACGGCGTTGAACAGGAACGGATAGTCGAACGAACCGGGGCGCATAATGCCGTCGAGGGCGGCGTGGCGGGTGCGGGAGAAGGAGAGGTTGGTCTGTCCGAACCACTTCTGCGAGAACTTCTTTTCGAGGAAGAACTCGATGCCGCGGACGCGGCCGCGGCCGGCGCTGGTCATGGGGAACAGCAGGTCGCGGACGGCGAAGGTGTCGCCGGTGTTGGCAAGGGAGAGCGAGGGATAGGCGATGGCCACGGGGTAGCTGGCGTAGTTCTTCGCGTAGGCTTCGACGGTCATGCGGAGGGTGTCGCTGGCGACGTAGGAGAAGCCGGTGACGTAGTGGTCGGCGCGGATGGGGGAGAGGCCGCGATTGACGGGGAAGGCGGCGAGGAAGAGGAAGAACGGCTGCTGGTAATAGGTGCCGTAGCTGGCCTTCCAGCTGAGCCGGTCGGTGAGACGGAGGCTGAGGCCGGCGCGCGGGCTGAAGCGGCTGGCACCGATGTAGGCGTAGCGGTCGACGCGGCCGCCCCAGGTGACGTTCAGGCGCGAGCCGAAGTTGCGGGCCGTCTGGACGTAGGCGCCGGACTGCTGCGTGGTGAAGTTCTGCCGGAGCGCGAACTGGTCGACGTTGCGCGCGGTGGAATAGGGATTGTCGTTGCCGAGCGGCTGGGAGGCATCGTAGTTGATGCGGAAGATTTTGAAGCTGCCCCCGAGCTGCACCTTGTCGAGCATGGGGACGTAGGTGGTGAGGTCGTACTTGAGCGTGCTCTCGCCTTCGCGGTTCTGTTCGCGATAGACGACGGGGGCGCGGGCGATGACGTCGTCGACGGAGGAACCCGTGGTGCCGAAGCGAACGAGGTCCTTCACCTGCGAGCCGACCTTGGCCTCGGAGTGGGTGACGCCGAGAAGGCCGACCGTGCGGTCGCCGATCAGGCGCTGCCAGTTGAAGCCGGTGGCGCTGCGCCAGCCGTCGTAGCGGATGTCGAGCGTGGCCAGTTCGTTGTCGGGTTTCGCTTCGTTCGTGGGCCCGAGGCGGATATCGTCGAGGCCGGTGAAGTTGACGACCCAGATACGGTCCTTCGGGGTGAGGTCGTAAAGGGCCTTGGTGTTGAAGCTGTAGTTGACGGGCACGCCGCCGAAGCCGACGTCGTCGGTGAAGAGGTCGAGGAAGCTGCGGCGCGCGGAGACGATCCAGGAGCCTTTTTCCTTCTTGATCGGCCCTTCGAGGATGGCGCCGGGGCCCGCGAATCCGAGCGTGGCGCGGCCGGAGAACTGTTCGCGATTCCCTTCCCGCTGCGCGACCTGCAGCACGCCGGAGAGGCGGTTGATGTAGGGCGAGGGGTAGCCGCCGGTGAGGAAGTTCACGTCGCGGATCAGTTCGGAATCGAGGATGCTGACGGTGCCGCCGGCGGAGGCGAAATTGGCGAAGTTGTTGATGTTGGGGATCTCGACGTTGTC
>CAYMTH010000796.1:0-2734 GCA_964393235.1 uncultured Solibacteraceae bacterium
CCACTTCCTCGGCGGCCTCGCCCTCGCGCCCCTCGCCGCGCAGTCCGGCGCCGCCCCCATCCTCATCAGGAACGCCAAAATCCTCACCGTCACCAAGGGCACGCTCGAAGGCGCCGTCCTCATCCGCGACGGCAAAATCGCCGAAATCGGGCCCAACGTCGCCGCCCCCGCCAACGCGCAGATCGTCGACGCCGGCGGCCAGTTCCTCATGCCCGGCATCATCGACTGCCACTCCCACATCGCCACCGAGGCCATCAACGCCGGCACCGTCACGGTCTCCTCCATGGTCGGCATCGAGGACACCGTCAACCCCGAGGACATCGGCATCTACCGCGCCCTCGCCGGCGGCGTCACCACTGCCAACATCCTCCACGGCTCGGCCAACGCCATCGGCGGCAAGAACGTCGTCATCAAGATGCGATGGGGCAAGGACGCGCCCACCCTCGCCTTCGAAGGCGCCACGCCCGGCATCAAGTTCGCCCTCGGCGAAAACCCCAAGCGCCGCGGCGGCGCCGTCAGCTTCGGCGGCCCGCTCCGCTACCCCGCCACCCGCATGGGCGTCGAGGACGTCATCCGCGAAGCCTTCACCGACGCCAAAGCCTACAAGGCGAAGCTCGACGACTACAAGGCCCGCGCCGCCAAAGGCGAACGCGTCATCCCGCCCCGCCGCGACCTCAAGCTCGAACCCCTCGTCGAAGTCCTCGAAGGCAAGCGCCACGTCCACGCCCACTGCTACCGCGCCGACGAGATCCTCATGCTCCTCCGCGTCGCCGACGAGTTCGGCTTCAAGATCCGCACCCTCCAGCACGTCCTCGAAGGCTACAAGGTCGCCAAGGAGATCAAGGAGCACGGCGCCGGCGCATCCACCTTCTCCGACTGGTGGAGCTACAAGATGGAGGCCTACGACGCCATCCCCTACAACGCCGCCCTCATGCACAAGAAGGGTGTCGTCGTCAGCCTCAATTCCGACTCCGGCGAACTCATGCGCCACCTGAATCAGGAAGCCGCCAAGACCGTCCGCTACGGCGGCCTCACCGACGACGAGGCCCTCGCCCTCATCACCATCAACCCGGCGAAGCAGCTCGCCATCGACAACCGCGTCGGCTCCATCGAAGTCGGCAAGGACGCCGACCTGGTCCTCTACGACAAGCACCCGCTCTCCAACTACGCCAAGGTGCAGAAGGTCTTCATCGACGGCCAGATGTACTTCGACCGCGACAAGGACATGAGCGAACGCGCCGCCCGCGCCGCGCGCCGCAAACAGCTCGCCGAGAAACAGAAGGCGGCCGCCGCGCCGCCCGCCGGCCGCCCCAACGGCGGCGCCCGGAGGCCGCAATGAGAATCCTCGCCCTCGCCGCCCTCAGCCTCGCCGCCTTCGGCGAGTCGCTCGTCATCCGCAACGTGACCATCCACCCGGTCACCAGCCCCGCCATCCCCAACGCGACCGTCGTCGTCACCGACGGCAAGATCGCCGACTTCGGCGCCAAACCCGCCCTTCCCAAGGGGGCCAAAATCGTCGACGCCAAAGGCCTCCACCTCTACCCCGGCCTCATCGACTCAGCCTCCAACATCGGCATGTCCGAGGTCTCCTCCGTCCGCGAAACCTCCGATACCGTCGAACTCGGCGACTTCAATCCGCAGCTCCGCGCCGTCGTCGCCATCAACCCCTCCAGTGACCACATCCCCGTCACCCGCGCCAGCGGCATCACCACGTCGCTCATCTATCCCGGCGGCGGCATCATCGGCGGCCAGGCAGCCCTCGTCCACCTCGACGGCTGGACCTGGGAAGAGATGGCCGTCGAACGCAGCGTCACCATGCAGATGCGCATGCCCACCCTCTCCACGGCCGCCTACAGCTCCACATTCGGCGCCGGCCGCCGGCCCTTCGCCGAGACCAAACGCCGCTACGAGGAACGCCTCAAGCTTCTCCGCGACTTCCTCGAACAGGCCCGCGCCTACCAGCGCCGCAAGGCCGCCAGCGCCCCCGGCTTCACCGTCGACCGGCGCCTGGAAGCCATCCTCCCCGTCCTCGACGGCAAGCAGTCCCTCATGGTCTTCGCCGAACGCGAACGCGCAGTCAAGGAAGCCATCGCCTTCGCCGACCGGGAAAAGGTGAAGATCGTCCTCGCCGGCGTCCGCGAGGCCGGCTCCGCCGTCGCCGACATCGCCGCGAAGAAGATCCCCGTCATCCTCGGCGAAACCCTCGAACTGCCGCTCGAAGAGGACGACCCCTACGACGCCGCCTACACCCTCCCCGCCGAACTCCACAAGGCCGGCGTCCAGTTCGCCTTCGGCACCTTCTCCGTCCAGTTCGCCCGCAACCTGCCCTTCCAGGCCGGCAACGCCGTCGGCTTCGGCCTCCCCTATGAGGAGGCCCTCAAAGCCGTCACCATCAACGCCGCCAAAATCTGGGGCGTCGCCGACCGCGTCGGATCCATCGAGAAGGGCAAGTGGGCCGACCTCATCCTCACCGACGGCGACCCCCTCGAGGGCCGCACCCAGGTGAAGCAGATGTGGATCCAGGGCCGGCCCGTCAGCCTCGAAACCCGCCACACCAAACTCTACGACCAGTACAACAAGCGCCCCGACAAGTAGCCTACGAACCCGGGTGGGTCTCCACCGAGTGGTTCACCGGCTTGATCGTCCGCAGGTACGCGTAGATTGCGCTCAACTCCTCCCGCGAGAGCTTCGTGAAGGCCATCCACGGCATGATCGTGAAGCTCTCCGGCTTCAC
>CAYMTH010000797.1:0-2732 GCA_964393235.1 uncultured Solibacteraceae bacterium
GGAGGAGACGAACTATTCCAACAGCGGCTCGTTTTTGTACGAGTACGCGCGGGCGGGATTGAAGGGGTACGGGGTGCCGGAGACGTATTACTACGCGGTGGGGCGGCCGTACCGGCCCGGGGAAGGCGGGCACAACGGGGCGCGGATGGAGGCGGTGGACGTGACGAAGTGGATGGCGAGGAAGCGGACGGCGCTGCGAGAGTTCAAGACCGCGAACCGCGCGTATGCCGAGCAGACGCGGGCACGATTGGAGATGGCCGGGCGGCCGTTGGGGGATTTGCGGGAGGTGACCGATGGCGCGGCGGCTGACCTGGCCGGGGCGTGGGTGGATGAACTGGGCGCGGCGGTGGGCGGCAAGTACGGGTATGCGTTCGGCGAGGAGTTCAACTATCACGGCACGGCGCCGGGGGAGAAGCGGCCGTTGCCGGGATGGGTGACGGAGCGGGCGCGACCCGTGCGTTGAGGGTGATATAACGGTTTCCTAATGCGACTTCTGGTGCTTTTCCTGGTAGGGGTGTGTCTGGCGGGAGAGATGCCGCCGGGGTTGAAGCGCTCGCTGGACCAGTCGTGCGCGGGATGCCACACAGGGAAGGCGGCGAAGGGTGGCCTGGACCTCACTTCCCTGCCCTGGGAGCCAGCGAACCGGGCGAACCGGGAGCGGTGGGTGCGGGTACACGACCGGGTGGAACGGGGCGAGATGCCGCCGAAAGGGTTGCCGTTTGCGGCAGGGCAGCGGAGCGCGCTGCTGGGGGCGCTGCGGCCCGGATTGGAAGCCGCCGACCGGGCCGACGCGGCGAAGAACGGGCGGGGGCCGCTGCGGCGGTTGAACCGGGATGAGTACGAGCAGAATCTGCGGGATGTGCTGCACCTGCCGAATCTGGACATCCGGGACATGCTGCCGGAGGACCGGGAGTCGTACCACTTCAACAAAGTCTCCGAGACGCTGGACATGTCGCGGGTGCAGTTGACGGCGTATCTGGACGCGTCGGAGACGGCGCTGCGGCAGGCGATGGTGACGACGGCGGCGCCGCCCCCGGTGGAGAAGAAGCGGATCTTCGGAGCGAAGCTGTTTCCGGGCCCACGAAGCACGGGGGAGCGGGAATCGATGTTCTTCCTGCGGGGAGACAAGGGGTTCAACGTCGAGAAGCCGTGGGGGAAGCCGTGGACGAAGGAAGAGCTGGTGGACGAGACGATCGAGATGGGGCTGTTCCGGTCGCCGGGCTGGCCGTACGGGGCGTTTCCGCAGGGTTATGCGACACCGGCGGCGGGGATGTACAGGATCCGGTTCGAGGCGCGGGCAGTGCTGCAACAGCCGGGGTACGTGGTGACGGAGGCGAAGCGGCCGGTGCCGATGATGCTGCGTTCGCGGCGGCCGACCAACCACGACATCGCCGAGGACGTGAAGGCGGTGGGCGGGATTCTGGAGATCCAACCGGGGCGGAAGGTGTATGAAGTCACCGTCTATCTGGCGGCGGGGCAGACGGTGGAATACGGACTGCTGGGGCTGCCGGTGCCGCAGGTGGACGCGTATCCGGACAAGCCGGGGAGCTACCGGTTTCCAGCGTTTCCCGAGGGGGGGGCGCCGGGGGTGGTGTTCCAATGGATCGAGTTCGAAGGGCCGCTGGCGCCCGCGGCTTGGCCGCCGGCGAGCCACCGGGTTTTGTTCGACGAGCTGGGCGTGAATCCCCGGCCGGCGAATCCGCGGGCGGAGGCCGCGCGGCTGCTGCGGCGGTTTGCGGGCCTGGCGGCGCGGGGACCGGTGGCTGAGGAGATGCTGCGGACGTTCGAGCAGTTGATCTACGCGCGGCTGGACAAGGGCGAGGCGGTCGGGGAGGCGAGGCTGGCGGGGTACCAGGCGGTGCTGTGTTCGAACGTGTTTCTGTATCTGCCGGAGCCGCGGGAGCAGTATGCGCTGGCGAGCCGGCTGTCGCACTTTTTGACGAACTCCCGGCCGGACGGGCGGCTGATGGAACTGGCGCGGGCGGGGCGGCTGCGGGAGCCGGCGACGCTGCGGGCGGAGACGGAGCGGCTGATCGGGAGCGACGGGTTCGACCGGTTTGTGCGGGCGTTTACGGGTTACTGGCTGAACCTGCGGCACCTGCGGCGGGACGACGCCGATAAGCGGTTGTATCCGGAGTATCAGCTGGACGAGTACCTGGTGGAGTCAATGGAGCGGGAGACGCTGGGGTACTTCACGGCGATGGTGCGGGAGAACCTGCCGGCGCGGGCGGTGGTGGACTCCGACTTCGCGCTGGTGAACGAGCGGCTGGCGAAGCATTACGGGCTGCCGGAGTTCGTCGGGGCGGGCCTGCGGAAGGTGGCGCTGCCGAAGGGGAGCGTGCTGGGCGGGTTGCTGACGCAGGGAGCGATCTTGAAAGTGACGTCGAACGGAACGTCGACCTCGCCGGTGATCCGGGGGGCGTGGATTACGGACCGGATTCTGGGCGAACCGCCGCCCCCGCCGCCACCGGGCGTGCCGGCGGTGGAGCCGGATATCCGCGGGGCGAAGACGATCCGGGATCTGCTGGAACTGCACAAGAGGTCGCCGGCGTGCGCGTCGTGCCATGTGAAGTTCGACCCGGTGGGGCTGGCGCTTGAGAACTTCGACGTGATGGGTAAGTTCCGGACGCGGTACCGCGGCCTGGAAGAGGGGCAGAAGGTGAGCGGGATCGACCATACGGGGCACGATTTTGCGTATACGATCGCGGGCGAGGTGGACGCGAGCGGGAAGC
>CAYMTH010000798.1:0-2732 GCA_964393235.1 uncultured Solibacteraceae bacterium
CCGCCGGACTGGTGCAGCCAGATGACGCGCTTGGCCTTCGGGGCGAAGTGCGGGATGCCGGGCAGGCCGCCGGTCGCGGTGGCGCCTTGCGCGTCCTTCGCGAGCAGCGAGGCCAGCGCGGCGACGGAGATGCCTTTGGCGCCGCGGCCGAAGAACTGGCGGCGGGTTTCGAGCAGGTGCAGTTCACGTTTCCAGTTCATGGCGGTTACTCCTTGGTGATGGCTTCGTCCATGTTGAGCAGGACGGTGGCCACATTGGTCCACGCGGCGAGTTCGGCCGCGGGCAGATCCTTGGCGACGGGGGCTTCGCCGATGGCGAGCAGGGCGCGGGCGGCCTTCTCATCGCGGCGGTAGCGGTCGAGCTGTTTGGCGGCGAGGCCGGTGAGCACCTGCAGTTCGCGGGGCTCCGGGGCGCGGCCGGTGACGCGGCGGAAGGCCGTCAGGACGCGCTTGGCGGGATCGGCGCCGGCTTCGCGCAGCGTGTTCTGGGCGAGGACCCGGGCGGCTTCGACGAAGGCCGGGTCATTGAGCAGGACCAGCGCCTGCAGCGGCGTATTCGTTACCGAGCGGCGGGCGACGCATTTTTCGCGGTCCGGGGCGTCGAAGGTGGCGAGCGGCGCCGGGGGCGCCGTGCGCTTCCAGAACCAGTACATGCCGCGGCGGGAGAGGTCCTCGCCCTTGCTTTCCTTATAGACCTGGGCGGAGAAAATCTCGCCCCGGCTGATCTCTTCCCAGATCCCGGCGGGTTGGTAGGGATAGGAGCTGGGCCCGCCGATTTTCGCGTTGAGCAGGCCGCTGACGGCGAGGGCGTTGTCGCGGACCAGTTCGGCCGGAAGGCGGAAGCGGGACATGCGGGCCAGGAGCCGGTTTTCCGGGTCGCGCTCGATGAGCGCGGGCGTGGCCTTCGAGGACTGGCGGTAGGTGGCCGAGGTGACGATGAGGCGCTGCATGGCCTTGACGTCCCAGTTGGTGCGGAGGAACTCGGTGGCGAGCCAATCGAGGAGCTCGGGGTGGCTGGGCGGGTCGCCCTGGGTGCCGAAGTTCTCGGCGGACTTGACGAGGCCGATGCCGAAGTAGGTCTGCCAGTAGCGGTTGACGGCGACGCGGGCGGTGAGCGGGTGGGCCGGGTCGACGAGCCATTTGGCGAGGGCGAGGCGGTCCGGCTTCATGCCCGCGGGCAGCGGCGGGAGGACGGCGGGGACGTTGGGGGTGACCTTCTCGGTGCCGTTGCGGTAGTCGCCGCGGGCGAGGACGAAGGTATCGCGCGGCTTGTCCATTTCGGACATGACCATGGTGTTGGGGATCTGGTCCTCGAGGAGCGCCTTCTGTTCGCGGAGGTCGCGGAGGTCGGCCCAGGCGGCCTGGACGGGGGCCGGGGCGACGTGGGTGAGGTAGTGCTCGCGGAGGCGGGCGGTGAGCTCGCGGCGGCGGGTCTTGGCGGGCACGGTGAGCATGTGGGGCAGGCGATGCTCGACGGTGAGGTAGCGGAGGTCGGCGTCGGAGAGGACGCGGCGGTAGAGGCGGAGGTCGGCGATGCGGCCGCGGAAGCCGTTGCGTTCCTCGGAGTCGGTGGCCTGGCCGATCGAGAGTGCGCCAGGGGCGGCGGGCTTGACGGAGCTGTCGGCTTCGCGGACGACGGGGACGGGGCGGCCGTTGATGCGGATGGTGACGCCGCCGGCGCGGGTGTGGGAGATGGCGACGTGGTACTGCTCGTTCTGGACGAGGCGGTCGCGGGTGCGGAGGTGGGCGCCGGGGACTTCGACGTGCAGGTGGGCGCCGCGGCGGAGGTGGGGGAGGGGCTCGGAGGCGTCCCACCAGACGTTGAGGCGGCCGGGCTGGTCGAGGACGGTCTGGGGCTCGTGGTGGCCCTGGATGAACCAGCCGGCGATGGTGTAGTCGTCGCCGAGGTCGATCTTGCCGAGGGAGACGTGGGAGGGGGTGGCGAAGAGGGTGGCCTTGCCGACGGAGGTGAGGACCATCGACGGTTCGCCGCGGAGGACCTGGGCGTGGCGGTACGCGCCGGAGTGGTCGAGGACGGTGCCGTCCATTTCGTAGTGGGCGACGAGCCCCTCGCGGAGGGCGCCGGGCGCGGCGTAATCGAGGAGGGCGAGGCGCTGGGTTTCCCACTGTTCCTGGGCGGGCTTCACCTTGTCGTCGGCGAGTTCGGCTTCGCGGGCCTTGAGGCGGGCGAGGACGTCGTCGTAGCGGCGCTGCTGCTCGGCGGAGGGGAGGCGGAGGAAGGGGTCGGCGTTGCCGTCGCGGCCGTCGAGGCCTTTTTCCTTGACGCCGTTGAAGAAGGCGAAGAGGCGGTAGTAGTCCTTCTGCTTGATGGGGTCGTACTTATGGTCGTGGCAGCGGGCGCAGGTCATGGTCATGGCCATCCAGACGGTGGAGGTGGTCTCGGTCCGGTCGGCCACGTATTCGGTGAGGTATTCCTCGGGGATGGCGCCGCCCTCGTAGTTGATCATGTGGTTGCGGTTGAAGCCGGACGCGATTTTTTGGTCGAGGGTGGCGTTGGGGAGGAGGTCGCCGGCGATCTGTTGGAGGGGGAACCGGTCGTAGGGGGTGTCGGTGTTGAAGGCGCGGATGACCCAGTCGCGCCAGGGCCACATGTCGCGGTGGGAGTCGATGTGGAAGCCGTGGGTATCGGCGTAGCGGGCCTGGTCGAGCCAGGGGAGGGCCATGCGTTCGCCGAAGTGGGGGGAGGCGAGGAGGCGGTCGACCTGTTTTTCG
>CAYMTH010000799.1:0-2729 GCA_964393235.1 uncultured Solibacteraceae bacterium
CCGACTGCGTGTCGAGCAGCGTCACCGCCGCCGCCACCTCCACCGTCTGGTTCACCTCGCCCAACTGCAGCGTGAAGTTCAACTCCAGCGTCTGGTTCACGCGCAGCGCCGCGCCCGTCTGTACGCTCTTCCGGAATCCTTTGCTCTCCACGCTCACCTCGTAGGCGCCCGGAGGCAACTGCGAAAAAACAAACAGGCCGTCCGGGCCTGTTGACACCTGGCGCGTATCGCCGGTGGCTTCGTTCCGCGCGCGCACCGTCGCGCCCGGAACCGTCGCTGCGTTCGGGTCGGTCACAACGCCGGAAATGGTTCCGGTGAAGGTTTGTGACCAAAGCAAGGTCATGGTCAGTAAGCTGAGAAGGGTAAGTTTCAGATTCTTCATGGTCAAATCCCCCGCCTAAACGAGTAGGAGGGTTGGCAGATTTTATCAAAACTAACCCCGCCCCGTGATGGCGTGATATAACCCTCTCGTGCGCCTCCTTCTCGCTCTCGCCTCCCTTGCCGCCTTCGCCGCCGACGCCCCCGTCACCTGGCGCTTCGATAACCTCAAATCCATCGACGGCCACGCCATCACCGTCCTCGGCGCCCCCCGCGTCATCGAAACCCCGCAAGGCAAAGCCCTCCAGTTCGACGGCGTCGACGACGCCATCTTCCTCGAAACCCACCCCCTCGCCGGCGCCAAAGAGTTCACCTGGGAGGTCATCTTCCGCCCGGACTCCGACGGCCCGCCCGCCCAGCGTTTCTTCCACCTCCAGGAAAACGGCTCTCAGCACCGCTACCTGTTTGAAACCCGCATCATCGACAAAAAGTGGGCCCTCGACAGCTTCGCCAACTCCTCCACGGGCGCCCGCGCCCTCATGGACACCCAACTCCTCCACCCCGCCGACAAGTGGTACCACGTCGCCGCCGTTTACGACGGCAAGGAGTTCCGAAACTACGTCAACGGCCAACTCCAGGTCGCCGCTCCCGTCACCCTCTCCCCGCAAGGCCTCGGCCGCACCTCTGTCGGCGTCCGCATCAACAAGGTGGATTACTTCAAGGGAGCCATCCGCACCTCCCGCTTCACCCGCCGCGCCCTCGCCCCCGCTGAGTTCCTTCCTGCGCCAAAATGATGCGTGCCCCGCTGCTCGCCCTGGCCGTCGCCCTGCCCGCCCTCGCCGACACCGGTAATGCCGTCTGCGCCCGCTGCCACGCCGCCATTGCCCGTCAGTACGAACAAACCGGTATGGCCCGGACCTCCGGCCGCGCCGGCCAGACCTCGCCCAAGGAACAGTTCAACCACCCCAACGTCACCCCCGACTACCGCATCCACCTCGGCGCCGCCTCCCGCCAACTCGAGTTCTTCCTCGGCTCTGGCCACATCGGCCGTAGCTACCTGTTCCGCAAAGCCGGCCAGCTCTTCCAGGCGCCCTATTCCTACTACTCGGCCCCCGCCAAATGGGACCTCTCCCCCGGCTACGAGACGAAGCCCTACCCCGAACTCACCCGCGCCGTCGAACCCGCCTGCCTCCAGTGTCACGCCTCCCGGCTCCAGCCCCCGGCCGCCGCACAGCCCTTTCTGCAACCCGGCGTCGGCTGCGAACGCTGCCACGGCCCCGGCGACCGCCACGCCGCCGCCCCCGCGAAGGCCAACATCGTGAACCCCGCCCGCCTCGCCCCCCGTGCCCGCGACTCCGTCTGCGCCCAGTGCCACCTCACCGGTGCCGCCCGCGTCGCCCGCGCCGGCCGCGAGCGCTTCTCCTATACCCCCGGCCAGCTCCTTTCGGACTCCATTGCCGTCTTCGTCTCCCCCAATCCGGACATCTCGGCCACCTCCCACTACGAAAAACTCGCCGCCAGCCAGTGCAAGCAGCGCACCGGCGATGCCCTCTGGTGCGGATCCTGCCACCAACCCCACTCCGACACAAGCCCCATTTACTACAACAATAAATGTATATCCTGCCACACGACCAAGCCGTGCCAGGCCGGGCACAAACAGGACTGCGTCTCCTGCCACATGCCCAAGCGCGCCGGCGAGCGCTCCATTGAGCATCTGGCCTTCACCGACCACTCCATCCCCCGCCGCCCCCGCACCCCCCAACCAACCGTCATCATTAACGAACTAAAAGAGTTCTGGACCGGCCAAGCCACTCCCCGCGACACCGCCCTCGCCTACGCCGCCGCCGGGCTCGACTCCGCCGTCGACCTCCTCCGCCAAGCCGCCCCCGCCCACCCAACCGACATCCCCCTCCAACTCCAACTGGCACAATCCTACGAACGTCGTAGCGAGGACGCCATTGCTGCCGCCATCTACGAACGAGTCCTGAAACTCGACTCCGCCAACACCACCGCCCTCATCAACCTCGGCATTTTCTACATTCGTAATGGAAAGGCGAGCCAAGCGATGTCCCTCTGGCAGCGCGCCCTCGCCGCCACCCCCGCTCTCGTCAACGCCCGCCTCAACCTGGCCGTCGCGCAGGCCCAATCCGGCAACTCCGCCGCCGCCCGGAAGAGCCTCGAACTTCTGCTCGACTATGAACCGCAGCACCCCGCCGCCCTCCGCCTGCTCCAGCAGTTGCCCTGAAACGCCCAACGGGCCCGGCCGTCGGAGGTGCGGCGCGAGCCCGTTGCGGGGGATAACTCGTTGACTCTGTTAGCGAGCCGCCAGCAGCGCCCGCAAGTGGCGCGCCCGCTCCGGCGAACGCAACTGCCGCAGCGCCTTGGCTTCGATCTGGCGAATGCGCTCGCGC
>CAYMTH010000800.1:0-2726 GCA_964393235.1 uncultured Solibacteraceae bacterium
CAGTGCCACGTGCAGACCGCTCAGCCCTTCGCCGTCTTCTCCCGCGAGGTGAACCCGCAATGAGAGCCCTCCTCGCCACCCTCGCGCTCTTCCTCGCCGGCTGCCATCACGAGGCGCAACACGGCCACGCCGGCCTCCTCGCAACCATCGAACGGTCCGGCCACGTCGAGGGCCCGCCCGCCGTCGAGGTCGATCCGCGCATTCCGCACCTCACCCGCTACCCGTGTTCCAAGTGCCACGAAAAACCGCTCAGTGTGCTCAAACAAACCAAGCCGGCTGCCCACTGGGAAGTGAAGCTCCAGCACGCGCCGAATACCTTTACCGCCTGTACCACCTGCCACAGCGAGGCCCCCACGCAGTCGCTGAAGCTCATGAACGGCAAGGAAATCAGCTTCGACGAAAGCCACCTGCTCTGCGCCCAGTGCCACTCCCGCCAGGCCGCCGACTGGCGCGGCGGCGCCCACGGCAAACGCACCTCCGGCTGGGCAGATCAACGCCGCGTCCTCAACTGCACCGGCTGCCATAACTCCCATCAACCACGGCTCGCCCCGCGCTGGCCCGCGATTTCCCGCACCCACTCCGAGGAGACCCCGTGAGCGACTCCCCCTTTCATATCCTCAACGACAAACCGATGGACCGCCGGTCCGCCATGGCCACCATCGGCGGCATGATGACCGCCGGCCTCGCTGTCCTCGAGACCTCCTGCAGCCCCCTCGCCTCCGCCGCCGAAAAGGAGAAGGCGAAGCTCGATTGGGAGGCCTACTTCCAGAAGAACTACCAGGTGATGACGGACGAAGAGAAGGATACCGCCATCCGACGCCTGGAGCGCAGCTACGAGCTCACCACCGGCAACCGCATCGACGTCAGCGCCCAGGGCCCGCGCCAGAACGTGCTCTACGGCTACGCTTTCAACATCTCCAAGTGCCGCGGCTACATGGACTGCGTCAAGGCCTGCATCAACGAGAACAACCAGGACCGCTCCTCCGGCATGGCCTACATACGCATCCACGAACTCGAGAAGGGCTCGATGAATTTCGAAGAGGCCAACGACGACTTCTTCCACCAGGTCCCCGCCGCCGGCCATTTCTACATGGGCACCCAGTGCTTCCACTGCCAGAACGCGCCCTGCATCGACGTCTGCCCCGTCAAGGCCACCTGGATGGAACCCGACGGCATCGTCGTCGTCGACTACAACTGGTGCATCGGCTGCCGCTACTGCATGGCCGCGTGCCCCTACGACGCCCGCCGTTTCAATTGGGCCGACCCCGTCGTCCCCGCCGAAGAGGTAAACCCCAACCAGCATTACCTCGGCAATCGCCTCCGCAAAAAGGGCGTGGTCGAGAAGTGTACGTTCTGCATCCAGCGCTCCCGCGACGGCAAGAACCCCGCCTGCGTCGAGGCTTGCCCCACCGGCGCCCGCGTCTTCGGCAACCTGCTCGATCCCAACAGCGAAATCCGCTGGATTCTGGCCAATAAGAAGGTGTTCCGCCTCAAAGAGGACCTCGGCACCGATCCCAAATTCTGGTACTTCATGGACTAACCGATGCCCACCCTCCGAGCGTTTTTCCAAGCCGCGTTCAAGGAAGCCACCCAGGGCTCACAGGCCTATCACGCCTGGATGGCCTTCCTGACGTTTCTCATGTGCTGCGGCGCCTGGGCCTACTCGGTCCAGCTCCGCGACGGCCTCGTCGTCACCGGCCTGCACGACCACGTCAGCTGGGGCTTCTACATCTCCAACTTCACCTTCCTCGTCGGCGTCGCCGCGGCGGCCGTCATCCTCGTCATGCCGACCTATGTCCTCAAGGACCACGACTTTCACAGCGCCGTGCTCATCGGCGAGGCGATGGCCGTTGCCGCGCTCGTCATGGCCATCGGCTTCGTCGTCGTCGACGTCGGCGGCCCCGCGCGCCTCTGGCATCTGCTCCCCGTCGTCGGCCGCATCAACTTCCCGCGCTCGCTGCTCGCCTGGGACATCCTCGTCCTGAACGGCTACCTCGCCCTCAACCTCGGCGTGCCGTTCTACCTGCTCTATTCCCACTGGCAGAACCGCGAGGCCGACAAACGCCTCTACGTCCCGGTCGTGCTGCTCTCGATCGCTTGGGCCGTCAGCCTCCACCTCGTCACGGCGTTCCTCTACGCCGGCCTCCCCGCCCGGCCGTTCTGGAATTCGTCCCTTCTCGGCCCCCGCTTCCTGGCGACCGCCTTCACCGCCGGCCCCGCGCTGATGATCCTCGTGCTCACCCTCATCCGCCGCTTCGGCAGCTACCCCATTCTGCCCGAGACCATCCAGAAGCTTTCGCTCGTGGTCACCGTCGCCGCGCAGATCTGTGTCGTCATGACGATCTCCGAACTCTTCGTCGAGTTCTACCGGAACACGCATCACGGCATGTCGGCGCGCTATCTCTTCTTCGGCATCGGCGAAAAACGCGCCTTGGTGCCGTGGATCTGGTCCTCGATCGGCCTCACCGTCACGGCGACGGCGCTATTGACGCTCCACCGGCTCCGCGCCCGCAAAGGCGTACTCTATCTTGCCTGCTCGATGCTCTTCGTCGGCATTCTCATCGAGAAGGGCATCGGGACGATCATCCCCGGCTTCATCCCGGAACCCTGGGGCAAGATCCACGAGTACGCCCCTACCTGGGTTGAACTGACCGTGGCGCTCGGCATCTGGTCGCTCGGGGCTTTCGTGTTCACGGTGCTGGCGAAGGTCGCGATTCCGATTGAAA
>CAYMTH010000801.1:0-2723 GCA_964393235.1 uncultured Solibacteraceae bacterium
AGAAGCGTGTGGGCGCGTATCTGCTGGCGGCGGCGCGGGTGAAGCGGGACGAGGAGATCAAAGTAGCGCCGGTGGAGACCGAGGCCGGGGCGATTGTGCGGCTGGCGGGGAGCTTCGATCGCGGCAACGTGCCGCGGGAGCTGGTGAAGAAGAAGACCAACGTGCCGAAGGATGCGAAGGGGCCGTTTTTCGCGGAGTACAAGATCACGGTGGCGGCGGCGGGCGAGTACCAGATCGACGTACTGGACGAAGAGAAGGGCGCCGGGACGGCTGACGTTTGGGTGAACGGCGTGTGGATGAAGCGCGGGGCGGACCCGGTGCAGAACCGGGAGGCATCGCCGGAAGCGGGTGGGTGGACGTATGTCGCCATCGTGCCGTTGCGGGCGGGGGAGAACGTGATCCGGCTGGAGCACGCGTCGCGGTTCCCGTATTTCGAGAAGCTGCTGGTGGCGAAGAACACGCTGCGGGAGGTGCCGAAGACGGCGGTGCAGGTGGCGGCGGAGATGGGGCTGAACCCGGGGTTTGTCGAGCAGATGGTCGACTACTTGAAGCGCAGCGACGGGGCGGTGGCGTCGCCGCTGTATGCGTGGGAGATTCAGTGGACGGGCGGGAAGCTCTCCGATTGGAACTCGCCGGTGGCGAAGCTGTTCGCGGGGTTTGCGATGTCGTCGCCGGAGGCGCTGGCGGCCGAGTACGAGCGGCTGTTTTTGCTGGCGCAGGAGAAGGGGAAGGACAATACCGATCCGGGGCTGAAGGCGCTACATGAACTGCTGGTGGAGAAGTTCGGGCCGTTCCGGGCGCCGGGCAACGCGCGGCGGTATTACGCGGAGAGTGTGCGGGCGGAACTGAAGCGGATGGACGGGGAGTTGAAGGCGCTCGAAGAGGCCACGCCGGATTATCCGCGGGCGATGGGCGTGAAGGAAGGCGAGAAGATCGGGGACCTGCCGATTCACATTCGCGGGAGCCACTGGACGCTGGGCGAGAAGGCGCCGCGGCGGTTTTTGTCGGCGCTGGGCGGGGACCAGGTGACGATTCCGGAAGGCCGCAGTGGGCGGCTGGAGATGGCGCAGTGGATGACGCGGCCGGAGAATCCGTTGACGGCGCGGGTGATCGCGAACCGCGTTTGGCGGTGGCACTTCGGGCGGGGGATCGTGCCGTCGGTGGACAACTTTGGACGGCTGGGCGAGAAGCCGGTGAATCAGCCGCTGCTGGACTGGCTGGCGGTGGAGATGGTGAAGAACGGGTGGAGCCTGAAGCAGATGCACCGGACGATGATGTTGACGTCGACGTACCAGATGTCGAGCACGTTCGACGCGAAGGCGGCGGAGGTGGATCCGGACAATACGCTGCTGTGGCGGATGAACCGGCGGCGGCTGGAAGCGGAATCGATCCGGGACGGGATTATGGAAGTCTCGGGCGGGCTGGATAAGCTGACGACGGGCGGCACGATTTTGAAGTACAAAGACCGGCAGTACGTGGCGAACACGTCGAAGGGCGGGGACGTGGATTATGACAAGCCTGTTCGGGCGGTCTATATTCCGGTGGTGCGGAGCTCGATGTACGCGATGTTCACGGCGTTCGATCTGCCGGATCCGGCGGTGTCGAACGGGGACCGGGACTCGAGTGTGGTGGCGCCGCAGGCGTTGTTCATGATGAACGGGTCGGTGATGTTGAAGCACTCGAAGATCATGGCGGAGGGGCTGCTGGGGCGGAGCGACCTGGACGATGCGGGGCGGGTGCGGGAGGCCTATGAGCGGGCGCTGTCGCGGCCGGCGACGGGCGTGGAGGTCGACCAGGCGTTGAGTTTTGTGGCGAAGATGGAAGCGGCGTGGAAGGGCGACCGGGTGCGGGCGTGGCAGAGTTTCTGCAAGTCGCTGCTGGGGTCGAACGAGTTCATTTACATTAACTAGGGAAGGGCGAGCGCATGAACCGGCATTGGAATTCTTATTTGAACAAGGCGCTGTCGCGGCGGGAGCTGCTGCGGGTGTCGAGTGCGGGATTTGGGAACCTGGCGCTGCTGGGGATGCTGGGGGCGGAGCAGGCGAAGGCTGCCGGGGCGTCGCCGCTGGCGGTGAAGCCGCCGCACTTTCCGGCAAAGGCGAAGCGGGTCATTTTTCTCTTCATGCACGGCGGGCCGTCGCAGGTAGATACGTTCGATTACAAGCCGCTGTTGAAGCGGGACCACGGCAAGCCGCTGCCGTTTGAGAAGCGGAAAGTGGTATCGGCGGAGACCTTCAATCTGCTGCAGTCGCCGTGGGCGTTCAAGCAGTACGGGCAGAGCGGGGCGTGGGTTTCCGACCTGTTCCCGGAGACGGCGAAGATGGTGGACGAGCTGTGCTTCATCAAGTCGATGTGGGGCTCGAATTCGCGGCACGGCGGGGCGTTGCTGGAGCTGCATACGGGCAGCGACACGTTTGTGCGGCCGAGCATGGGCTCATGGATCAGCTACGGACTGGGGACGGAGAACTCTGATCTGCCGGCCTTCATCACGATTTGCCCGACGCTGGCGCACGGCGGCGTGAATAACTGTGGATCCGCGTTCCTGCCCGCGCACTGCCAGGGCACGCCGCTGGGTAACGCGAGCGTGCCTGCCGACCAAGCGGTGGTGAAACACATCCGCAACACGTCGCTGACACCGGAACTGCAACGTGCGCAGCTCGATCTCGTCTCGCAGATGAATCACGCGCATCTAAAATCTTACACGGTCTTGGTTTCTCAATGGA
>CAYMTH010000802.1:0-589 GCA_964393235.1 uncultured Solibacteraceae bacterium
GCGCCGTCTTCCAGTTCGGCGTCGAGAGCTTCAACCTGACCAACCACACCAACGTCGAGCGCCTCAGCCCCTACGCGGGATTGCCGACCTACCGGGGAATCCTCGAGAGCCTACCCGGCCGGCAGGTGCAGTTCATGATGCAGTTCGAGTACTGATCAGTTCCGCTGCTCGTGGCAGAAGCTGCAGTCGTTCGACGCCTTCTTCTTCTGGTGGCAGTCCATGCAGGCGCCCATGTTGATGGGCATCTCTTTGCGCAGCACTTCGCGCTCCGCCACCGGGCCGTGGCACTCGGCGCAGGTGTTGCCGGCGTCGAGATGCGCTTTGTGTGAGAAGAAGACGTAGCTCGGGATCTGGTAGACCCGCACCCACGGCACCGGGCGGTTGCCCGACGCGTAGCCAGCCAGCTTCTGGATGTGCGGCGAATCGGGCTTTACGGACTGATGGCAGCCCATGCACTTGCTCGCGACGGGCAGCCCCATCGTCTCGCCCGGGTCCTTGTTTTCGTGGCAGAAGTTGCACTTCAACTTCAGCGTGCCCGCGTGATGCTTGTGGCTGTACGGGATCGGCTGCACCGGCGCCGGCAGCGCCG
>CAYMTH010000802.1:613-2703 GCA_964393235.1 uncultured Solibacteraceae bacterium
AAAACGCAGATCGCGCCAGCTTTCCCGTGTAGACCAGCGCAAGGATGGTCAGCGTCGGGTTCTGCACGCCGCCGGAGACGAACGAGGAGCCGTCGATGACGAACAGGTTCTTCACGTCGTGCGCCTGGTTCCAGCCGTTGAGCACCGACTTTTTCGGGTCCGCGCCCATGCGGCACGTGCCGAGCTCGTGGATCGATTCGCCCGGCGGCACCATCTGCGCGTGCTTGGCGATTACCTGGAAGCCCGCGCCCTCGCACGCCGCCGCGCCCGTCTCCATGGCGTCCTTCGCCATGTCGAATTCGTTCTGCGTGTAGACCTGCTCGATGTGCAGGCTCGGGATGCCCCAGGCGTCCTTGAGCGTCGGGTGGATGCTGACGCGGTTCTCATAGCGCGGCAGCCCCTCGCCCATCGTGGTCATCGCGAAGGCCGCGCCCTGCAACTCGTCCATCTGCTTCATCAGGTCGGCGCCGTAGGCCGGCAGGATCTCCGGATTCGGCGTGCCGCCGGAATGGAAGTCGTAGGCGTAGCCGCGGATGAAGCTCTTCTCCTTGCCCTTCAGGTTGCGGAAGCGCGGGATGTAGCCGGCGCCGCCCATCAGCGTCCGGCCGCCCTTGCCGCCGCGGGCCTCGGGCACGATGGCGACCACGGTGTTCTTCACGTAGAACTGGTCGAACAGATAGTGGCCCAGCACGCCGGAGGAGTTCGCCAGCCCGTTCGGGAAAAGGCGCGACCGCGAGTTCAGCAGCAGCCGGGTGCTCTCGAGCGTCGACGCGCCGACCATCACGTACTTCGCCGGCAGCGTGTATTCGCGCTTGTTGCGGCGGTCCAGGAAGTGGACGGCGTTGACGCGGCCCGTCGCCGGATCGACGCCGAGTTCGCGCACGATCGCGTTCGAGACGATCGTCAGGTTGCCGGTCTCGAGCGCCTGCGGCAGCAGCAGGTTGACGCTCGACGCCAGCGTGCCGGTGGCGCGGCGCGGCTTCGTCGTCGGCACGCCGAGCTTGGCCGCGGCGGCTTTGAAGCGCTGGATCGAGGTCGAGTCGCGCGATTCGTCGGCGGTGATCTTGCCGTCGGGCATCTGGGCCCAGCCCTCGTTGCGGCCGGAGACGCGGAACAGCGGCTCGACGCGGTCGTAGAACGGGGCGAGCGTCGCCAGGTCGACGGGCCAGTTCTCGCCGAACCCGTCGTGGTCCTTGCCCTTGAACTCGTAGTCGGAGAGGCGCCAGGAGGCCCGGCCCCAGCGGAGCGTCTTGCCCCCGACCATGCGGATGCGGACCCAGTAGAACGGATCGTTCTCGGGGTACGAATAGGGATTCGCCTTCTCGTCGATCCACATGTTGGCGTCGAACTCCGACGCCTGCGTGATGTGCGGGAAGCGGCCGGGCTTGTTGAAGCCGCGGTAGGGCAGGTCGTAGACCGCCTTCATGGTGCGGTGGCGCTGCAGGTCGGCCATGGGGCCGGCCTCGAGCATCAGGCACTTCACGCCCGCCTTGGCGAGCACGTAGGCGGCCATGCCGCCCGCCGCGCCCGATCCGATGATGATGACGTCGTAATCCTGGCGCATGGCTAGTCGATCACTTCCCAATAGGTGTTCACGCCGGTGGAACGGCGGGAGCCGGCCGCGGCGGCGTCGGCGAAGGGTTTGGAGTTCAGAGTGGCTTTCAGGATGTCGTTCTTGGCTTCGCGCAGGAACCGGGCGATCTTTTCGGCGGGCGGGTTGTAGGTCCACTTGCCCTTGAGCGGGGCGAGGTGCGGGGCGGCTTCGGCGTCGGAGAGCGCGGCGAAACCCTTGCCGTTCTTGACGCGGGCGTCGATGTCGAGCTGATCGAGTCCCTGCGCGTAGAGCGTCTGCCGCGCGGAGGGGGACTGCGAGAGCAGGAAGTCGAGGAACTGCGGGACCTCGGCCTGGCGGGCCGACGGGCGGCTGTTGTAGGCCGGTTGCAGCAGGTCGCAGAGGCGTTCGAGGGTCGCGTACTGTTCGGGGGTGAAGAACTTGTGGAGCGGGTCGGCGACCGCGTCGGCGGGGGTGAGGTCGATCTTGAAAACGTCGTCCGCGGTGGGCGCGTTGGAGAGTGGGGGAGTCTGGGCGG
>CAYMTH010000803.1:0-2701 GCA_964393235.1 uncultured Solibacteraceae bacterium
GCCGTCTGCCTCCGGGCTGCCGCCGCCCGCGGGCGACGTCACGCTGGCGCTGCCGGACTGGCCGGGGAACAACCGGCTGGACTCGCTCGAGAACATTCTGGAGAACTCGCGGGTGGGCCTGCTGTTCATGATCCCGGGCGTGGACGAGACGCTGCGGGTGAACGGGCGGGCGGAGATTACGACGGAGCACAACGGCCGGTGGGTGGTGAACGGGAAGTCCCCGCGCACGGCGGTGGTGGTGACGGTAGACGAGGCCTACCTGCACTGCGGGAAGGCGTTCCTGCGGTCGAAGCTGTGGGGGCCGGAGCACCGCGTGGAGCGTAGCGCGCTGGCGCCGTACGGGCACATGATGAAGGACCAGATCGACGTGAAGGAGACGGCCGAGGAGATCCAGGCGTCGGTGGAGCAGGGCTACCGGGAGAAGCTCTACTAGAGCGCGGCGGCGAGGCGTTCGCGCTCGAGGTAGGACTCGGGGCGGAGCGTCAGTCGCAGTTGGGCGGTCTCGCGGGACCACGGTTTTAAGCGGCCTTCGGCTTTGCGCTCGAGCGGGTGGCCGGTGGAAAGCTTGAGCGAGAAGAGATCGAAGTAGCGGCGGGGGCCGATGCCGAGGAACGCCTTGAAGGGGATCTTGCCCTCCTCGCCGCCGTCGATGGCGATGGCGTCGTCGTGCAGGTGCGGGGCGCGGCTCTTGGGGTAGGGCTCGATGTAGACCACCTCGCGGATGCCCGCGGCGATGATGTGGCGGCAGCAGTTGTGGCAGGGGAAGGTGGTCGAGTAGAGGGTGGCCTGGCGCGGGCTGCGGCCGGTGCGGGCGCAGGCCAGGAGCGCTTCCATTTCGGCGTGGACGGCGCGGCCGAATTCGGTGATGTCGGTGAGGCCGGTGGGCTTCAGAAGGCGGCGGGCGTCGGCGAGCGAGAGGTCGGTGCGGCCGAGGGCTTCGAGGACCTTGGGGATGATCTCGTTCTTGGCGAGGTCGTTCGGGTCGTGGGCCTTTTCGATGTCGCGGTGGGCGGCGGCGTCGGGGCCGTAGAGGCCGCCGGAGGGGCGGGGCACTTCGTTGTGCCCGACGGCGAGGAGGTCGCCGTGCGGGTCGACGATGGCGGCGCCCACCTGGCGGGAGAGATCGCCGGAGCGGAGGCTGGCCGAATAGGCGGTGAACATGGCGTGCTCTTCGGCGGTGGGGGTGAGGGTGGGGCAGGAGAAGAGCAGGTCGAGGAAGCGGTCGAGCTGGGCCTCGAAGTTGGTCATGGAGACGAACGCGTCGGCGAGGTGGAAGGTCTCGCGCGTCTGCTGGCCGTGGGGGCCGGACTCGGCGTTGTCCATCTCGATGAGGGCGTCGGCGATCTTCTCCATGCCGCGGCGCTTGAAGTAGGCGTCGCGTTCCTTGCGGGAGGCGGAGAGCGAGATGAGGAAGAAGCCGGCGCCGTAGATCTCGCGGAGTGTTGCGACCTCTTCGGGGCGCTTCAGGCTGGTGATGATGTGGGCCGTGCGGGGGCGGGGTTGATGGTTGTCGCGGCCGGCGGCGATCTCGGCGGCGACGGCGCGGGCGAGGGCGTCGTTGTGCCCGGTCCACTGGCGGATGTTGTTGCCGGCCTCGATCTTGTAGAGCGCTTGCTCGGACGCGGCGGCGGGCGGGGTCCAGGCGCGGCCGAGGCGTTCGTAGAGCCGCGGGAACAGGTCGCTGACGCGAATGGCGTTGGTCGCGTAGCGGAACTGGGCGAAGGTGAGCTTGAGGGTCTCGACGACCGCCGTGTGGTCGATGCCGACGGGGCAGACGAGGCCGATGACGATTTCGGAATCCGCGGTGGACACGGGCGGGTTAGGCGAGCGCGAGGTTGAGATTTTCGATCGCCTCGTCGATCTCGGCTGTGTTCTTGTAGCCGACCGTGACGCAGTCGACGCCGGCGTTCCGGAAGGCGAAGCGCATGGCGGCCTTGCGGTCCTCGCGGTTGGTGAAGGCGCCTTCGCCGACGAGCTTCATGCTGATGACGCCCATGCCTTCGGAGTGCACCTTCTTCACGTGGCCGACCACCTCGGGCACGTTGCCGGGGCCGGGCGTGTTGTAGGCCTCGGCGTCCATCTTGGTGCCGTTGTGGTTCACGCGGATCATGGCGACTTCGAGCCACTTGTTGCCGGGCATCTGCCGCAGCGCGGGCAGGCCGTGGACGCTGGCGCCCTGGCCGACGACGGCCTGCTTCACCTTGGCCTCGGAGATGCCGTCCTGCCAACGGAGCGAATCCGTCGGCCAGGTGGCGAAGTGCTGGTAGTGGAGCAGCGCGATGTCGAAGTAGTCGGTCTGCGCCAGGCGGCGCAGTTCGTCGATCTTCTCCTGCGGGTTGGTGTTGGGCCGCGTGGTGAGCTTGGTCATCAGCTTGTAGGTATCCCGCGGGATCCCCTTGAGCGCGATGCCGAGCATCTTGTGCATTTCGCC
Organism: uncultured Solibacteraceae bacterium; assembly: GCA_964393235.1. GTDB lineage: Bacteria > Acidobacteriota > Terriglobia > Bryobacterales > Bryobacteraceae. The sequence continues at coordinate 2,432 of CAYMTH010000803.1, forward strand.
GTAGCTTTCCGCCGTCTCAAAGAAGCGGATGCCGCGGTCGTAGGCGTAGCGGACCAGCCGGGTGAACTCCTCCTGGCCGAGCTCCCGCTGCACGCGCCCGCTGAACGAGCCGGTGCCGAAGGCGAGCCGCGTCACCTTGACCTTCGACTTGCCGAGGGTCACCCAGTCGGTGGCCTTGCCCTTGGCCGCGACGGGCAGCGTCCCGGTGCCGGCGATGGCACCGGCGGCGAGCATGTTCTTCAGGAATTGACGGCGGGGGCACATGGCCAT
>CAYMTH010000804.1:0-2700 GCA_964393235.1 uncultured Solibacteraceae bacterium
AGTTGATCACCCACACCAGGTTGTCGAGATGCTCGCTCGCCGCGATGCGGATGGCGCCGTACGATTCCGGCTCGTCCATTTCGCCGTCGCCGAGATACGCCCAGACGCGCCGGTCCGATTTCGGCAGCATTTCGCGGTTTTCCAGATACCGCATGAACCGCGCCTGGTAGATCGAGTTGATCGGCCCCAGACCCATCGAAACCGTCGGGAACTGCCAGAAATCGCTCATCAGCCACGGGTGCGGATACGAGCTCAAGCCCGGGTGCTCCCGCAACTCGTGCCGGAAGTTCAGCAGGTGCTGTTCCGTCAGCCGGCCTTCCAAAAACGCGCGCGAGTACTGCCCCGGCGACGCGTGGCCCTGGAAATAGATCAGGTCACCCGCTTCCCCGTCAATCGACCCGCGGAAGAAGTGGTTCTGCGCCACTTCGATCAGCGAGGCCTGCGACGAAAACGTCGCGATATGCCCGCCGATGCCCGCGTCATACTTGTTCGCGCGGACCACCATCGCGATCGCGTTCCAACGCACGATCGACTTCAGCCGCGTCTCCATCGCCAGGTCTCCCGGATAGGGGACCTCTTCCTCTTTCGGGATCGTGTTGACGTACGGTCCAATCGCCGTGAAGGGCGTTTCGACGCCGCTCACACCGGCCTTTCTCATCAACGCTTCCAGAAGAAACTTGGCCCGGTCGGGGCCTGCCTGATCAATAATCTGATCCAGCGCTTCCAGCCATTCGCCGGTTTCCTGCGGATCAAGATCTGCTTGGGTCGGAACTTTGATTTTTAGCATTGTTTGCGGTTTGGGGTCCCCGCCCGGTGAGGCGGATGTGGTTGGGTACTTCCACATTCTACTATCCCCGGCGGCGCTTCCGGGGACAAAAACACGAAGCCCCGTACAGAAACTGCACGGGGCTAAGCGTGTTTTGCGGGAGGACTAACTACAACAACCTGAAATTCACTTCGACCGTCGCGGCCACCGTCACCGGTTTGCCGTCTTTGAAGCCAGGACGGAACCGCCACTTCGATACCGCCTCGATCGCTTTCTCGTCGAGCCCCAGACCCAGCGGGCGCACCACGCGCAGGTTCTTCGGCTTGCCGTTCTCGTCCACTTCGATGTACAGCATCACCGTACCCTGGAACTTCGCCTTCCGCGCCTCTTCCGAGTACTCCGGTTCGACCTTCGACAACACCGCCGGCGCCGATACGCCGCCGCCAATCCGGTACGCGCCGCCGCCGATGCCGCCGCCCGACCCCGGCCCAACACCGCGGCCACGGCCCGACCCGACGCCGCCGCCCGACCCCGAACCGATGCCCGCGCCCGATCCCGGCCCGTTCGACGGAATCTTGCCCAGGCCAAGCGGATCGCCCAGCGTGTTCAACGCCACGTTCGGCAACGCCGCGTTCGGATGAACTTCGATCGACGGCTCCATGATCAACTTCGGGGCTTCATTCAACACCACCGCGCTCGGCGGCGTGAACTGCTTGGCGATCTTCGGCAGGCGCCCCTTGCTCGCATCGAGCGGAGACAGGTTCCCGCCACCACCGCCGCCGCCCATCGACTGCTTCTGCGGCGCCACTTTCTGCGTATACGGGGCCAGATCCACCGGCGCCGTCAATTTCACAACGTCCTTGGCCACCTGCTGCACCGTCTCATTGGTGCCGATCAGGAACAGCAACGCCACCACGCCGCAGTGCACCAGCACCGACGACAACCCGGCGGTCTTCTCATTCCCGCCCGACTGCCCCCAGATGTCCTTCACCGCTACCGGCTTCGAGGTCACTTCCAAAGGAGGCAGTTCCGTAGGCCGGACCAACTCCTTTACGTTCTGGACAAGGCTCTTGTACCAAGGCTGCTCTTCCGCCAGCAGGCGGTCGAGATGCAAGTCCGAATGGTCCACAGGAGCCAGTGGATCGGTCTGCCGGTGATCGTGAGTTGGGGGAAGCGGAGTTGTCGTCATCGGACTGCCTGTCTCTCGTGTGTACTGACGCTTCAGATTCGCGAATGGTTGCAGAATACGGAAGCCACCATTCAGAATCTATGAAAAATTGTAGCACCCAGTCTAGGACACTAGGCCGCTGCGGATCAACAGAGCGTTCGGGTCCGGATCCCGGCCCATGAAGTGACGGTAAAGCTCCGCCGGATCCTCGCTGTCGCCCTTGGCCAGTATGCAATCCCGAAACGCGCGGCCTGTCTCGGCATTGAAAACGCCCTCCCTCCGGAACCGGCTGAACGCATCCGCGTCCAGCACTTCGGCCCATTTATAGGAGTAGTAGCCGGCCGCATATCCCACCGGATTCGCAAAAAGATGCGTGAAACTCGCGATCATCGCGTGCCCCTCCGGCAAACGCGCCGCCGAGAACGGCTGCATCAACTCCCGCGGCCACGCGATCACGTCCCCGTCCCGCCCCGCGTCATAGCGCATGTGCAGCGCCAGATCGACGAACGCAAAGCTCAACTGCCGCATCTGCGCGTTCGCCGCCCGGTACGTCCGCGCCTTTTTCATTTTTGTAAACAATTCATCCGGAATGGGGGCACCCGTCTCATGGTGCCGCGCAAACAGGTCCAGCGCCTCCCGCTCCCAGCACCAGTTCTCCATGATCTGCGACGGCAGTTCGACGAAATCCCACGGCACGTTCGTCCCCGCCAGGTCCCGCACCGGCACCCGCGTCAGCGAGTGGTGCAGCAGGTGGCCGAACTCGTGG
>CAYMTH010000805.1:0-2700 GCA_964393235.1 uncultured Solibacteraceae bacterium
TGGCCGGGGCGGGGGAGTGCGGCCTGTTCGCGGGCGGAATCGACGAGGGCGAGGGCGTCGGCGGGGGTGGTGAGCTGGTGGAAGGCGAGGCCGGGGGCGGCGGGGGGCGCGGCGTCGAATTTGCCGAGGACGACGGTGGCGGCGCCGGCGGGGAGGTTGGCGACGGAGGCGGCGCGGACGGATTCGACGGGGTAGCCTTTTTCGAGGAGGGCTTTGAGGACGGCGCCGCGTTCGGCCGGATCGAGCGGCTGGGCGCCGGCGCCTTCGTAGAGGACGACCTGGATGCTCATGAGCGGGCCTCGAGGATGGTTTCGACGATCTGGGCGGCGGTTTGTTCGCGCATATTACAGATTTGGACGGTTTGTTCCGGCAAGGGTGAGCCGGCGGCGGAGAAGAGCCACTTGACGGCGCGGGGGTAGCAGGCGGCGATGCGGAGCGGTTCGGGGGCGGCGGCCCAGGCGGCGAGGCGCGGGTCGCGGCGGGCGGACATTTCGCAGAGGTCGGGGACGGCTTCGAAGTCGATGGACGAGGAGGCGAGGCCGGCGAGGACCTCGTTTTTGACGGCTTCGGGGACCACGCGGGCGTAGGCGCAGTGGCAGTAGAGAACGCGTTGGCTCATCGATGGGCCATCCGATAGGTGGGTTCGGGCTTGCCGGGGCGGAAGTGTTCGAGGTGTTTCACTTCGGCTTCGCAGCCGCAGGCGGCGAGGGCGTCGAGGACGGCCTGGCGGAGGAGTTCGGGGTCGGCTTCGGCGCGGAGGTTGAGGAGGAGTTCGCCGGCGGCGAGGGGGGCCTGGAGGCGGTGGGAGAGTTCGGGTGTGCCGTCGGTGCGGACGAGGTTGCAGACGCCGATGTCGCCGCCTTCTTCGGCGGGCATGAGGGTCATCTTGAGGTGGGCGATTTCGACGCCGGGCATGGCGGCGCGGGTGCGGTTGGCGACGGCGAGGAGGAGTTCGTTGCCGTCGATGTCGGCGAGGGCGCGGACGTCGATGGTGGCGTTGAGCCAGCCGAGGAGGGCTTCGCCTTCGGCGTAGGTGACGTAGTCGACGTCGGGGGCGGATTCGGCCTGGAGTTCGTCGCGGGTGATGCGGTCGAGCCAGGCGTCGATGCCGCGGTCGTGGCGTGCGGAGATGCGGGCGACTTCGGCCTGGGGGAAGCGGGCGCGGAGGGCGGCTTCGAGGCGGTCGAGGCGGGCGTCGTCGAGGAGGTCCGTTTTGTTGATGACGATGAGTTCGGCTTCTTCGAGCTGCTTCGAATAGACGTAGAGGACTTTGGCGGAGAAGCTGGCGCCGGGGGCGAGGCCGAGGATGCGGTCGGCGCGGACGGGATCGACGAGGACGGAGAGGGGGGCGACGCGGAAGGAGTCGCCGTAGATCTGGCGGAGGGGGAAGGAGACGGCGGCGACGAGGTCGGTGCAGGAGCCGACGGGTTCGGCGATGAAGACGTCGGGGCGGGTGGAGTCGTTGAGGCGTTCGGAGGCTTCGACGAGGGTATTGAAGCGGCAGCAGAAGCAGCCGCCGGTGATCTCTTCGACGGGGAAGTGGGAGGAGGCGAGGAGGGCGGTGTCGACGAGGCCGACGGACTGGTCGTTGGTGATGAGGCCGACGCGTTTGCCGGCGGCGGAGAGGTGGCGGGCGAGCTGGAGGATGGCGGTGGTTTTGCCGGCGCCGAGGAAGCCGCCGATCATGAGGTACTGCGCTTTGCTCATTGTTCCTTCTCCTGGTGCCGGTTGGCCAGCATCTTGTCTATTGTGGCATCCAAAATGGACACGTAGCCGTGGACGTCGACGGCATCGGGTTCAGGGGCGCCTTCGACGGAGTAGAGCCAGCCCTGGCCGTAGGGGTCGGATTCGAGGAGGGTGATGTCCTGGGCGAGGGCGGGGTTGGGGCCGAGGAAGCGGCCGGCGGCGACGGAGTAGATATCGCTGACGGCCTTGAAGCCTTCGATGGAGCCGATGCGGTCGCCGACGGAGGTTTCGGCGATGGGTTCGAACTGGAACTCGACGAGGTCGCCGAGCATGCGGACGGCGAATTTGGTGAAGCCGACGCGCCAGAGGCCGGGGGCGTGTTCGCGGAGCCAGTAGTGGGAGCGGGTGTAAAGGATGTCTTCGGGCAGGCGGGTGCCGAAGCGGGTCCGCTTATACTCGAGCAACGCGGGACTCCTTAATGGCGGCGATCATGGCGGTGGTGTCGGGCATTTCGGTGAGGTGGCACCAGGAGAGGCGGACGGCGCCGGCGGCGCGGTGGCCGCCGATGCCCATGGCGGCGAGGACGGGGGAGCAGGTATAGGTCTGGGCGGAGCAGGCGGCGCCGCTGGAGATTTCGACGTAGGGAGCCCAGAGTTCCATAACCTCTTCCGATGACAGGGCGGGTAGGGAAAGATTCAAGAGAAATGGAAGAGATTGCGCGGGGTCGCCGTTGACGGTGGGGTGGAGGGGGGCGAGGGCGTCGAGGAGCCGGGCGCGGAAGGCTTCGGCGTCGGCGCGGCGTTCGGCGGCATGGGCGGCCCAGCGGGCGGCGGCTTCGCCGAAGGCGGCGATGAGGGGGACGGGGAGGGTGCCGGGGCGGAGGCCGCGTTCCTGGCCGCCGCCGAAGGTGAGGGGGGCGAGGGGGGCGCGGTGGCGGCCGCGGCGGCGGGCGGTGAGGGCGCCGACGCCTTTGGGGCCGCAGAGGTTGTGGGCGGAGGCGGAGGTGAGGTCGAT
>CAYMTH010000806.1:0-2697 GCA_964393235.1 uncultured Solibacteraceae bacterium
AGTTGCCCGCTGCCCAGTTCAACCCGGTCGGCGGTACCACCTACCTCGGCCAGAACGGCTATGACACCGCCACCAAGGGCACCAACATCTTCCTGCCCAAGCTCGGCGTCGTCTATAGCTTCAACGACAAGACCGTCCTCCGCGCCGGCTGGGGCATGTACATGGACACACTGAACTCGTCCAATAACCGCCCCGATACCTTCGGCTACAATCAGGCCACCTCCACCCCGGTGACCAACGATAACGGTCTCACTGTCTGCTGTGGCACCGGCGCCGTCGCCGGACTTGCCCGTGGCAATACGCCGATGAACAATCCGTTCCCGGTGCGCGCCAATGGGACCCGCTTCGATGAACCCATCCAGAACGCGCTTGGCTCGCTGCCTCGTGTCGGACGCGGCTTCTCCGGCTTGGCCTATGACTACCGTCCTCCTCTCCAGCACCGCTGGAGAATCGGCGTCCAGCGCGAAGTCATGCGCAACACCCTGCTCGATGTCTCCTATAACGGGGCCTACTCCTACCTCCCCGTCGCCCAGCGCATCGACTTCCTGCCCGAGAACTTCTGGACCAAGGGCAACGTCCGCGATCAGGCCAACGATAACTTCCTGAACGGCAACGTTTCCAATCCCTACAACATCAACAACCTTGCGGCTCTCCGGACTTCCTCGCCGGCGGTCTACAACTACATGGCCGGCCAGGGCTTCTTCACCCGCACCGTCATGCCGTTGAACCAGCTCCTGCGGCCCTACGGCCACATGACCGGCGCCACCGGTGTTCGTCCGGGTGTGGATTGGCGCGCTGTGCAGGGCTATAACACCTACCACGACGCGCAGGTCCTCCTCGAGCGCCGCTACATGAAGGGCGTGACCTCATCCTTCATGTACACGTGGGCTTCCTCCTACGTCGCCGACTTCTACCTCAACGAATTCGACACGAAGCCTTCCGAACGCATCAACAATAACGTCCTTCCGCACCGCATCGCCTGGACCACCATCTGGGAAACGCCGTTCGGCAAGGGCCGCACCTACCTCAAGGAAGGCTTCCTCGGCCACGTCGTCGGCAACTGGAACCTGAGCTGGATCTACCAGCGCCAGTCCGGTCCGGCTATCGACTGGGGCAACCGGTTCTTCCAGGGCGACATCAACCAGCTCGGCAGCCTCTTCAAGTCCGACGAAATGCGGTCCCGGGATATGCGGCAGTGGTTTGACCCCTCGCTCACCTTCCGCGGAACCGGCCCCCTCCCGTCCGGCTTCGTCGGCTTTGAAGGCCGCGCCGCCAACCAGCCCGGTTCGTATCACGTCCGCGTATTCCCCGTCCGCATGGACAACCTCCGCGCCGATGGAATCCGCAACTGGGACCTGAAGATCGAACGGCTCTTCCCCATCAACCTCGAGCGGGGTATCCAGGCCCGCTTCTCCGTCGACCTCCTCAACGCGACCAACCACACCAACTTCGGCAGCCCGAACACGGACCCGACCAGTGGTAACTTCGGCCGCGTCACCAGCCAGCGCGGTCTCCCGCGCGTGATCCAGTTCAACCTCCGCGTGGAATTCTAATCCCCGCGTAGCCGCAGTCCCCAAACGGGCCGCCCCTTACCGGGCGGCCCGTTTGTCTTTGGCGGGGGCGATACAATCTCCTCATGCCCTCCCCCCGTGCCGCCGGCCGCTGGGCCCTCGCCGCCGCCGTCCTCGCGCTCGCCCTCGGCGTCTGGTACTTTGCGTCCTCCCGCGGTAACACCGCCCGCCTGGCCGTCGTTCCGGCCGGCGCAGGGTCTGCCGAAGAGGAGGCGCTGGTGGCCGCCGTCCGTACCGAAGTGGGCCCCGGAAACCTCGTCGAATCCGCCCGCGCGGCCTATCTGCTGAAGATTACGGTGCGCCCGCCCGCCGCGCAGTCCGGCGTCACCGTAAGCCTGGTCGAACCGGCCACCGGCCGGGAGCGCTGGCGGGAGGACTTCTACGCTCAGAATCTCGCCGATTCCGCGGCTCTGGGCACGCTTGCCCGCTCCATCGCCCGCGATGTGGAATCCGCCCTCGGAACGGGCCGCTAATCCCACCCTTTTGGCGGGGGAGAGACGGTACTATGCTCCTGACAGTTATGGTACTTCCGGTTGCGGGAAAGTCCGAAACTCTTAGCTGAATTCGGCTTTTGATTAGGTATTTCTGCTAATTTGTCGCGATCTGGATAGACGGTACTATCATTTCAGCAGCCAACAAAAACAAATGGTTGCAGGGAGAGGAATAAACACTATGAACCGTATCAAGAATCTTTTCTGGTCGCTGCAGATCCTGAAGGACACCAAGGGCCAAGACCTTATCGAATACGCTTTGATGGCGGGTTTCGTCGCCGTCGCCGCTGGCGCCATCATGCCCGGCGTTTCGCAGAACATCAGCCAGATCTTCTCGAAGATCGCCAGCTCGATGGGCAACGCCGCGAGCCAGGGCTCCTAAGCTCACCCATTCTCGTTACCCTCCGGCGAAAGCTGCAGGGGCGTGGCGGACACTCGGAGACCGCCACTCCCCCGGCTTTCGCCGGTCGCATTTTACCCCCCGAAAAATCCCCGCCCCCCAAAGCAGCCTCCGACCGTTTACGGCGGGGAACTGTCACCGCCACCGCCCCCCCCCGCCCCTCCCCGCCGCACACGTCACAACGCCGCCCAGCGGTGACTGCGCGGTCCAGCAGCGTCAAACCCGGACCGTCTAC
>CAYMTH010000807.1:0-2695 GCA_964393235.1 uncultured Solibacteraceae bacterium
CGAGTACAAGAAGGACCTGGAAAAGTACTTCCGGCAGGGGTTTATGCGGGCGCGGGTCGACGGGGAGTTGCGCGCGCTCGACGACGACATCCCGCTCGACCGGCGGAAGAACCACACGATCGAGATTGTCGTCGACCGACTGCTGGTGAAGCCCGGGATCGAGAAACGGCTGGAGGCGAGCATTGAGACCGCGATGAAACTGGCCGGCGGGCTGGTGACGGTGGCGGTTGTGAACGGCGAGGAGCGACTTTATTCGAAGAGCCTGGCCTGCCCGGAGTGCGGGGCGAGCGTTCCGCTGCCGGAGCCGCGCAGTTTCAGCTTCAACAGCCCGTTCGGCGCGTGCGAGGTGTGCAACGGGTTGGGCAGCCGCTGGTCCTTCGATCCGGACAAGTTCATTGTGGATCCTTCGAAGCCGCTGCTCGACGGGGGCTTGGGACCAGGCGGGTCCTCGAGCATCATGTCGGCGCGACTGGAAGACGCCGCCAAGAAGTTCAAGATCAAGCTCGACAAACCCTTCGATTCGCTGCCACGGAACCACCAGACGCTGCTGGTCGAGGGTGGCGAGGGGTTTCCGGGGATCATCGCCATCCTCGACCGCATGTACCGCGACGGGCCGAGCGGGATGGGCGAGTACTTCATGTCCTACATGTCGCCGACCACGTGCGCGGCGTGCGACGGGCTGCGGCTGAAGCCGGCGAGCCTGGCGGTGCGGGTGAAAGGGGTCTCGATCGCGGACTTCACGCAGCTGCCTCTGAACCGCGCGCTGAACACGGCGCGGTCGTGGGAGTTGACGGAGCGCGAGGGGTTGATTGCGAGCCGGATCAAGGAAGAGATCGAGCACAGATTGGAATTTCTGCTGGCGGTGGGGCTGGAGTACTTGAGCCTGCACCGGTCGGCGGCAACGCTGTCCGGGGGCGAGGCGCAGCGGATCCGGCTGGCGACGCAGATCGGCTCTAAGCTGCGGGGGGTGTTGTACGTGCTCGACGAGCCGTCGATCGGGCTGCATCCGCGGGACAACGACCGGCTGCTCGATACGCTGTGCCAGTTGCGGGACCTGGGAAATACGGTTCTGGTGGTGGAACACGACGAAGATACGATCCACCGGGCCGATTACGTGATCGACCTGGGGCCGGGGGCGGGAAGGCTGGGTGGGCACCTGGTGGCGGCCGGCACGCCGCGGGAGGTGGAGAACACGGCCGATTCGCTGACGGGGCAGTATATGAAGGGCACGCGGCGGATCGAGGTGCCGGGGGTGCGGCGATCGGGCAGCGGGTCGAAGATCCGGATCGAAGGCGCCACGGAGCACAACCTGAAGAACGTGGACGTGGAGATTCCGCTGGGCACGATGACGGTGGTGACGGGGGTGAGCGGGAGCGGAAAGTCGACGCTGATCACGGATATCCTCTATCACGCGCTGGCGAAGGAGCTGTACGGCGCCCGGACGGAGCCGGGGCGGCACAAGCGGATCAAGGGGATGGAGCTGATCGATAAGGTCATCGAGATCGACCAGTCGCCGATCGGGCGGACGCCGCGGTCGAACCCGGCCACCTATACGGGGACGTTCAGTCCGATCCGGGACCTGTTCGCGATGCTGCCGGAGTCCCGCGAGCGCGGGTACAAGCCGGGGCGGTTCAGTTTCAACGTGAAGGGCGGGCGGTGCGAGGCGTGCCAGGGGGACGGGCTGAAGCGGATCGAGATGAACTTCCTGCCGGACGTTTACGTGACGTGCGACGTGTGCCGCGGGCGGCGGTACAACGTGGAGACGCTGGCGGTGAAGTACAAGGGGAACTCGATCGCGGACATTCTGGAGAGCACGGTGGAGCAGGCGCTGGCGATCCTGGAGAACGTGCCGCAGTTGCAGGTGAAGCTGCAGACGCTGGTGGATGTCGGGTTGGGGTATATCCACCTGGGGCAGAGCTCGACGACGCTTTCGGGCGGGGAGGCGCAGCGGATCAAGCTGGCCAAAGAGTTGAGCCGGCGGCAGACGGGGCGGACGCTCTATATTCTCGACGAGCCGACGACGGGGCTGCATTTTGAAGACGTCCGGCGGCTGCTGGACGTGATCAACCGGCTGGTGGACCTGGGTAACACGGTGCTGATCATCGAGCACAATCTGGACGTGATCAAGTCGGCCGACTGGATTATTGACCTGGGGCCGGAGGGCGGCGAGGGCGGGGGCACGATCGTCGCTAGCGGGACGCCGGAGCAGGTGGCGAAGGTGAAGGCGAGCCACACGGGACACGCGCTGGCGAAGCTTTTTGCGAGATAATGTCCCTTATGGCCAAAATCAAAGTCAAAAACCCCGTCGTCGAAATGGACGGGGATGAGATGACACGGATCATCTGGCAATGGATCCGCGAGCGGCTCATCCTTCCCTACCTCGACATTGATTTGAAGTACTACGACCTGGGCGTGCAGAAACGCGACGAGACGAACGATCAGATCACGATCGATTCCGCGAACGCGACGAAGCAGTACGGCGTCGCCGTCAAGTGCGCTACGATCACGCCGGACGAAGCCCGGGTGAAGGAATTTGGCCTGAAGCAGATGTGGAAGAGCCCCAACGGCACGATCCGCAACATTCTGGACGGCACGATTTTCCGTGAACCGATCATCTGCCGGAACGTGCCGCGCATCGTGCCGCACTGGGACAAGCCGGTGGTTGTGGCCCGTCACGGGTTCGGCGACCAGGACC
>CAYMTH010000808.1:0-1951 GCA_964393235.1 uncultured Solibacteraceae bacterium
GCCGCGAGATGCCCCAGTCCTTAATGCGGAACGTCACCGCCGCCTCGCCGAAGCCGTTGGCCTGCGCGAACGCCGCCATCTGCTTCCGCGCCTCCGCGCTCGGCAGCCCGGACCACTGGCCCGAGTTCTCGACGACGCCATAGTCCCCGAACGCCGCCTCGACCGTCGCCGGCAGCTCGCCGTCCACCGGCCGGATCACCGGCACGACCGGGATGCCGTACTTCGTGCAGAACTCGAAGTCCCGCTCGTCGTGCGCCGGCACGGCCATGATCGCGCCCGTGCCGTAGCCCGTCAGCACGAAGTTCGCCACCCAGACCGGCACCCGCTCGTTGTTGAACGGGTTGATCGCGTACAGCCCCGTAAACAGGCCTTCCTTGTCGACGTCGCCCGGGCCCTGCTGGGCCCGCTTGTCGATCGTCGCCTTCACCTGCGCGGCCTTCTCGCCGGTCACGTACCGCTTCACCAGCTCGTGCTCCGGCGCCAGGATCACGCACGTCGCCCCGAAGATCGTGTCGACGCGCGTCGTGAACACGCGGACCTTCTCGCCGGTCTCCAGGTGGAAGTCCACCTCGGCGCCCTCGCTCCGGCCGATCCAGTTCGTCTGCATCGCCAGCACTCGGTCCGGCCAGCCGCCCTGCAGCTGTTCGATGTCCTTCAGCAGCTCATCGGCGTAGGCCGTGATCTTGATGAACCACTGCGTCAGCTCCTTCTGCTCGACCGGCGTGGTCTCGTGCCGCCAGCAGCAGCCGTCGATGACCTGCTCGTTGGCCAGCACCGTCGCGCACTCCGAGCACCAGTTGAGCAGCGCCTTCTTCCGGTACGCCAGCCCCTTCTCGAACATCCGGATGAAGAACCACTGGTTCCACTTGTAGTACTCCGGCTCGCACGTCGAGACCTCGCGGTTCCAGTCGTAGCTGAAGCCCATGCGGCGGTGCTGCCGCTTCATCTGCTCGATGTTGGAATGGGTCCACTCGCGCGGGTGCCGCTTGTTCTTGATGGCCGCGTTCTCGGCCGGCAGACCGAAGGCGTCCCAGCCCATCGGGTGCAGCACATTGAAGCCGCGCATCCACTTATAGCGGGCCAGCGCGTCGCCGATCGCATAGTTCCGCACGTGCCCGATGTGCAGCGCGCCGGACGGATACGGCAGCATCTCGAGCACGTAGAACTTGGGCTTCGACGAGTTCTCTTCGGGCGCGAAAAGCTTCGGATCCTCCGCCCAGCGGGCGCTCCACTTCGCTTCGATTTCCTGGTGATTATAGGCTTGTTCGGGCATGGCGTTATTTGATGAGTGACCAGAGGGCGTCCACGTTCCGGCGGTCGTCGCCTTCGTTGTCGATAGGCGTCTCGAGAATAAAGGCCCGGTCGCGCAAGGCGCGGGCGTTGAGGATGCGCCGGAATCCCTCTATACCAATATATCCCTCGCCGATATTGGCATGCCGGTCTAAATGGGACCCCAGCGCGCCCTTCGAATCGTTGGCGTGGAACACCGGGACGTTCTCGAGTCCGAGCACCTCCTCGGCCTCGCCGATGAAGGCCTTCAACCCCTCGTCCGTCGTGATCTCATACCCGGCCGCGTAGGAGTGGCAGGTGTCCAGACAGTACCCGATCGGGAACGCCACGCGCCCGGCGGCGAGCTCGCGGATGGCCCGCAGGTCGGCCAGATCGCCCCCGAGCAGGTTCCCGTGCCCGGCGGTGTTCTCGAGCAGGATCGACACGCCCCCGGTCTCGAGCCCCTCGCTGGCCTCGACGAGCCCCTCGGCAAACGCTTCGATGGCCGCGTCCCGGTGCGCATGGTCCTTCGCCGAACCGGGATGGACCACGAGGTACTCGGCCCCGATCGTCACGGCGCGTTCGAGCTCGCCCCGGAAGGCCTTGATCGACTTCGGCCGGTTGGCGGCGTCGGCGGAACAGAGGTTGATGAGGTAGTTGGCGTGGATGACGAGGGGGGTGA
>CAYMTH010000808.1:1961-2689 GCA_964393235.1 uncultured Solibacteraceae bacterium
GGATCGGACGTGGTGGGCCGCCCGCAGCTCGGCCATCCGCGCGCAGGCCGCCGGGTTGGGCGCCGGCGCGGCCCAGGTGCGGGGGCTGCCGGAGAAGATCTGGAAGCAGTTGGCGCCGAGTTCGAGAGCCTTGGTGGCGGCGTTATACAGGGCGCCGGCGGTGGACGTATGGATCCCGATCCGTCGGGGGGAAGACTTGGCCATGTCCGATTGTATAATCGGGGGCGATGCGACCCCTGCTTTTCCTGGCCGCCGCGCTGGCCGCGGCCGCCCAGAACCCGCCCAACGCCAACTACGACGAGTCCAAGGTCCCCAAGTACACGCTGCCCGACCCGCTGGTCATGGCCGACGGTACGCCGGTCAAGGACGCGGCGACCTGGCGCAAGAAGCGCCGGCCGGAGATCCTGGGCCTGTTCGCCGACCAGATGTACGGGCGGACGCCGGACGAGAAGATCAAGCTCCGGACCGAGGTCCTCGAGACCGCCAAGGACGCGCACGGCGGCCTGGCGACGCGGAAGCAAATCCGGGTCTGGTTCGGCCCGGCCGCCGACGCCCCGCACATGGACCTGCTCATCTACCTGCCCAACGGGGCCAAGGGCAAGGTGCCGGCCTTCCTGGGGCTGAACTTCGGGGGCAACCATACGGTGCAGCCTGACCCCGAGATCCGGCTGACGAAGAGCTGGACCCGCACCAAGGAGCACGTGGCCACCGAGGCCGAGCGCGGCACC
>CAYMTH010000809.1:0-2085 GCA_964393235.1 uncultured Solibacteraceae bacterium
ATCCGGATATCTATTGCGCGATGGCGTCGAGCGGGTTCGATTTCACCTGGATCGAGATGCAGCATAGCCCGCTGACTTACTCCGAAGTGGCGCGGATGATTTATGCGTGCCGGGGCGCGGCGGCGATTCCGTTTATCCGCGTGCCGGACGCGACGGAGGGGGATATTCAGAAGGCCACCGATATCGGGGCGCTGGGGATTATCATTCCGATGGTCGAGTCACTCGAGAAAGTGAAGAACGCGGTCAAGTTCGCGAGTTATCCGCCGCGGGGGAAGCGGAGCTTGGGCGGCGGGCAGTACGGGACGCTGTGGGGGAGCGATTACCGGCAGCAGGCGAACGCGAATATCATGATCGTGGCGATGATCGAGTCGCCGGCGGGCGTGGAGATCGCCGATCAGATCGCGGCGATTCCGGAGGTGGACGTGGTGTTCATCGCGTCGACGGACCTGGGGAGCTTTTCGGGTTTGAAGCAGGGCGACCCGAAGTACGAGGCACTGGTGACGAAGGCGAAGGACGCGATTCTGAGCAAGGGCAAGATCGTGGCCGGGCCGCTGGCGTGGAAGGAACGGCCGGGGTATCACTTCTTCCAGGGGCCGGGCGAGGGTTCGCTGCTGCGGATGGGCGCCAAGGCGGCGCTTGGCGGCGCCAATGAAGGCGCGCCGAAGGGCGTGGCGGTGATCGAGGGGACCGAGAAGAAGCAGTAGTTACCGCATCAGTTGGGTGAAGAACTCGGCCCGGGTGACCGGGCCGGTTCTTTTGAGCGGCGCGGGGGCGAAGCCGGGGATGCGGATGTCGGTCCAGTAGAGCGGCAGGTCGCCGTGGAACCAGTTGCGGTGGTCGACGGCCATCCAGTTCTTCTCGACGACGGAGCGGGCGGGATCGCCGGGTAGGTTGTGTTTGGCGGCGAGGGCGCGGGCGGCCTCGGTGCGGGTGATGGGGGAGTCGGGCGAGGCGTGGAGGTCGTCGAAGCGGACGGGGTACCAGCCCTTCATGGCGGCGAGTTGGATGGGCGCGAAGGCGGGGTGGGTCTCGGGGAGATCGTCGAACCAGAAGAGCTGGACGCCGGCCTGCGCCAGGAGCTGCTGGACGGCATCGGGCGCGGGGCGGGCGTTCGATTTCAGCTGCAGCGAGGCGATGACGGCGGCGGCCTCGCCGATGTTCCACTCGATGGGGTGGAGGCGGTAGGCGCCGTTGGTGAGGTGGGTGACGCCGAGGCTTTTGGCGGCGGGGAGGAAGTTATCGAGGTCGCGCGGGAGCAGCGCGGCCATGGGGATCTGGAAGGGCTTGGGCATCATCATGCGGCCCTTTTCGTTGGCTCCGCAGGGGTGGATGTCCACCATGTAGAAGCCGGTGCCGACCGAGTCCGGGAAGAGTTCGGCGCGGGCGCGCGGGGAGTTTTCAAAGACGATGTCCTGTTCGCGGACGGTGCCGCGGGCGAGGATGCGGCGGGACTCGCGGATGTAGGGGAGCTGCGAGAGGCCGTCGGCGGAGCCCATCTGGTCGAGGCGCAGTTTGAGGCCGGGCGCCTTGTGCTCGTGCTGGAGCCAGTAGAGGAAGGCGAGGGAGACCTTCTTGGCGTTCTGCAGGACGCGGGCGGTGTCGGCGGGGGTGCGGTCGAGGACGGTTTCGTCGTGGTAGTCCTGGCGGGGCCAGTTCTGGAGGGAGAGGTCGTTGGGCTTGCCCGGGTAGGCGGCGCCGTTGAAGACGCGGCGCCAGTTGAAGACCGAGCGGGGCGTCATGTTGTTGGGGATGGGCGGATCGTCGCCGAACAGGGAGTATTCGAAGCGGCCGCGCCAGCCGTATTCGGTGGGGTAGTTGGTGACGAAGCTGAAGGGCTGGTGGTCGCGGATGGTTTCGTAGTTGGGGGGCTTGGGGATGGCGTGGTTTTCGCCGGGGCGGTGCTCAATGATGAACGGGTAGGTGAAGCTCTGGACGCAGGCGGGGTTGGCGGCTTCGGCGGCGTGGGGTTCGGCGGTGGCGGACTTGGGCTCGGAGCCGACGATGTAGGGGGTTTTGGCGAGCGGAAGCAGGTCGCCCATCTCGGTGGCGTCGAGGACGAACTTCGGGTGGATGCGGAGCGCTTCC
>CAYMTH010000809.1:2095-2680 GCA_964393235.1 uncultured Solibacteraceae bacterium
GAGGCCCTCGATGACGCTTTGGGTGCAGAGGTTGATCTCGTCGAGCAGGACCCAGTGACCGTCACGGAGGGCACGCACGAGGGCGCTCTCGATGAAGGCGATTGTATTGCCCTGTGGCAGGTACGAGCCAAGCAGGTCGCCCATTTCGGTGGCGTCGAGGACGAACTTCGGGTTGATGCGGAGCGCCTCTTTGCGGTCGATCTGCCAGAGCAGGGCGCCGGTGACGCGGTTGCCGTCGCGTTCGAGGTCGAGCACACGGGTGCGTCGGAAGAGGCGGATATTGCGGTGCGGGCGGAGCATCTCCTCGAGCACCTGGGCGCCGACGCGGGGTTCAAAGCAGAGGCTGGAGACGTAACAGCCGCCGGGGTTGAAGTTCTCGATGGCCGCGAAGGGGCGGTGGACGCGCTTGTAGTGATCGCGGATGCGGCGGCGGAATTCGCTGTAGAGGCGCGGGCCGCCGGTGCGTTCGATGAACTTGTTTTCGTCGAGGGCGGAGACGCCGGCCGCGGTGGCCTGGCTGCCGATCCAGGTGGTTTCCTCGGTCATGCAGACCTGCTGGCCGAGAGCGGCGGCGCGGAGGACTGC
>CAYMTH010000810.1:0-1766 GCA_964393235.1 uncultured Solibacteraceae bacterium
GGGCGTGGAAGAGGGGCAGAAGGTGAGCGGAATCGACCATACCGGGCACGATTTTGCTTACACGATCGCGGGCGAGGTGGACGCGAGCGGGAAGCTGGCCGACGGGCGGGAGTTCCGGGGCATCCGGGAGTTGAAGGCGATTCTGGGCGGGAATCCGCGGCAACTGGCGCGGAACCTGGTGCAGCAGTTCACGGTGTACGCGACGGGGACGCCGGTTCGTTTTTCGGACCGGGCGGAGGTGGAACGGATTCTGGACGCGTGCGCGGCGGGGGGCTACCGGGTGAAGGATCTGCTGCACGGTGTGGTTCAGAGTAGAATTTTTCAGGGAGGCATCAGCAGATGATGAACCGGCGACGTTTCTTGCGTGGAACGGGCGTGGGGCTCGCGTTGCCGTGGCTGGAGTGCACGGCGGCGACGGCGGAGCCGCCGCGGCGGATGCTGATCATCGCCAATAACCTGGGGGTGTTGCCGAAGTATTTCTTCCCGACGGGCGCGGGGAAGAACTGGGTGGCGTCGCCGTATCTTTCGATCCTGGAGGAGATCCGACCGGAGTTCACGGTGTTTACCGGGCTGTCGCATCCGGGCGTGACGGGCGGACACTCGACCGACAACTGTTTCCTGACGGCGGCGCGCGGGGCGTTCAAGAGCGGCTTCCGGAACACGATTTCGCTCGATCAGTTCGCGGCGGAGAAGCTGGGGCAGGTGACGCGGTTCCCGAGTCTGAACCTGGGCGTCAATATTGACAAGGGCAACCGGAGCCTTTCGTGGACGCGGGACGGTGTGCTGCTGCCGGCGGAGGATTCGGCGCCGAAGTTATACGAGCGAATGTTTGTGCAGGGGAATCCGGAGGCGGTGGCGCGGCAGTTACACCGGCTGGAGAGCCGGGGGAGCATTCTGGACACGCTGCTCGACGAGACGAAGCGGTTTCAGAGTAAGTTAGGCGGGGAGGACAAGGCGCGGCTGGAGCAGTATGTGACGTCGGTGCGGGAGGTGGAGGAGCGGCTGCAGACGGCGAAGGCGTGGGAGCAGAAGCCGAAGCCGACGGCGCCGGGCGCGCCACCGCCGGAGATCCAGGACAAGAAGCTGTTTTTCGAGAAGTTCGAGTTGATGCTGGACATGGCGCAACTGGCGTTCGAGAGCGATTCGACGCGCATCGTGACGCTGATGACGGACGCATTCTTCACGCCGGCATATCAGTTGAACGGGAAGGAATCGACGACGGAGAGCTACCACGGGCTGTCGCACCACGGGCAGGCCGAGGGGAAGGTGAAGCAGTTGCAGGAGACCGACCGGCAGCAGATGCGGCTGCTGAAGAAGCTGACGCTGAGCCTGGCGGGGAAGAAAGAGGGCGGCGAGCGGCTGCTGGACCGGACAATGGTGCTCTACGGGAGCAACATGGGCGACGCCAACATCCACGACAACACGAACCTGCCGATTCTGCTTTTCGGCGGCGGATTCCGGCACGGGCAGCACATCGAGTTCCGGCGCGACAACACGCCGCTGTGCAACCTGTTCGTGAGCATGATGCAGCGGATGGGGATCGAGACCGATTCGTTCGCCAGTTCGACGGGGCGGCTGACGGGGCTGGAGATCGCTTAGGCTTTTCCGGTGAGTATGGCCCGGATGCGGGCGGCGACGATCTTCTCTTCGCCGTCGCGCAGGCAGGGGGCGAAAATGCCGAGGCCGGGCCAGGAGGGGCGGAAGCGGGTCATATCGGCGGCGACGATCGACGGGGAGCCTTCGCGGAGGCGGTTGTTGACGTCGGC
>CAYMTH010000810.1:1810-2677 GCA_964393235.1 uncultured Solibacteraceae bacterium
GGAGAGTCGCGGGGAGTGGGAGTAGTCGAGATTGGTGATGAACTCGGTCTTGACGGTGGGGACGGAGGCGACGGCGGCAGCGACGGCTTTGAGGAGGTTTTCCTGGCGGCGGCGCTCGGCGGCTTCGTCGCGGGCGAGGGCGCGTTCGACGGCGACGAGGAGGCCGACGATCTCCTCCTTGCCGACCTTGGCGATGCGGGCGAAGTGGTTGTTGGGAGCGGCGTTGGCGTAGGCGGCTTCGATGAGGTACTTGCGGCCGAGGAGGAGCCCGGAGCACTGGGGGCCGCGGAGGTTTTTGCCGCCGGAGAAGGCGACGAGGTCGGCACCCATGGCGAGGAACTTCTTCAGGTTGGACGCGGGGGGAATTTCGGCGGCGGCGTCGAGGATGAGGGGAAGGCCGGCCTGGTGGGCGATGGCGATCATCTCTTCGAGGGGGAGTTTGTGGCCTTCGGAGTTGTGGCTGAGGACCATGCCGAGGGCGGCGGTACGAGGGGTGATGGCGGCGCGGACTTCGGCGGCGGTTTCGGCGGCGACGATCTTAGTGCCGATCATTCGCCAGTTGTGGTCGTAGGGGTTGCCGGCGCCGGTATGAGCCTTCTGCATAACGATCTCGTTCTTGAGGCCGGTGAGGTCCGGGAGGCGGCGGATGCGGGCGACATCGCCGCCGACGGTGACGGCGCAGGTGGCGAGGCAGATGGAACAGGAGGCGCCGGCGGTGACGAAGGCGGCCTCGGCGCCGGTGAGTTGGGCGAGGCGCTCGCCGACCTTTTTCTGCAGGTCGTGGATGGCGACGAAGGACTGGGAGGCCTCGTCCATGGCGCGGATGACCTCGGGCTCCATGAGCGTGCCGCCGAGGGTGGTCAAGGT
>CAYMTH010000811.1:0-2675 GCA_964393235.1 uncultured Solibacteraceae bacterium
GACAGCTTTTCCGGGGGGATCGACTTCGATTCGAAGAGGAAGATGGGCTCGGCGAGGGGCGTGCGGGCCTTGGCGGCGGCGCCGGTGGTAACGAAGGCGGTGCCTTCCTTGCGTTTCTCCTCTTTGGCCTCGTCGACGTCGGTGGGGATGAGCTTGGAGGCGTGCAGGAGATAGGGGACGTCGGGTTTGGGCGGGCGGGGGCCGTCGTACTTCTGGGCGGAGAGGGCGGCGGCGAGCGCGAAGGCCAGGGCGAGGATACGCATGGGAGTCTCCTGTTTACAGACGCTTTTGGGCGGCGGGGGGTTGCAGATTGGCGAGGGCGGGGTCGTTGAAGTCGCGGATGGTGAACTCGGGACCTTCGAGCTGGCGGCCGGAGCGTTCGACGCCGATGACGCGGGCGCCGGCGGCGAGGGCGGCGCGGATGCCGCCGGGGGAGTCCTCGAAGATGACGCAGTCTTTGGGGTCGACGCCGAGGTTGTGGGCGACCTTGAGGTAGATGTCGGGCGAGGGTTTGGGATTAGCGACCTGGTGGCCGTCGACGATGGCGCGGAAGTGGGGGCGGAGGTTTGCCTCGTTGAGGAGGAAGTCGACGTTGGCGGGTTCGGCGTTGGTGCCGAGGCCGATGGGGAGGCCGTGGAGGGAGGCGAGGAAATCGCGGAGGCCGGGCATGAGGCACTGTTCGAGCTGGGGCCGCATGCGTTCGCGGTAGATGGCTTCCTTGGCGGCGCCGTGGGCGAAGATGACGTCCTCGGGGGCGTCGGGGCCGAGGAGGATGCGCATGATCTGGTCGTTGCGCTTGCCGGACATCCAGGTGTCGATGCCTTCGTAGGGGAGGTTGAGGTTGGTGAGGTACTCGACCCAGACGGAGACGTGGGTCGGGTTGGAGTCGATGAGGACCCCGTCCATATCGAAGATGACGGCTACCACTGGATGTAGCCTCCGTCGACCATGAGGTGTTCGCCGGTGATGAAACTGGCTTCGTCGGAGGCGAGGAAGAGGACGGCGTTGGCGACCTCGACGGGCTGGCCGACGCGGCCGAGCATGTGTTTGGCGCTGGCGGCGGCGAGCCAGTCTTCGGTGGACATGCCGAGGCGTTCGATTTCGCGTTCGGAGGCGGAGGTGAAGATGCAGCCGGGGCAGACGGAGTTGACGCGGATGCGGTGGGGGGCGAGGTCGAGGGCCATGCAGCGGGTCATGGCGGCGATGGCGCCTTTGGAGGAGTTGTAGGTGGCGAAGTTGGGCTGGGCGATGAAGGAGGAGATGGAGGCGAGATTGACGATGGCGCCGCCGTTTTGTTTGAGCAGGGGGATGGCTGCTTTGGAGACCATGGCGGTGCCGATGACGTTGACGTCGAGGACGCGGCGCCAGTCCTCGATGGTGGCGGATTCGACCGACACGGCGGTGAAGTTGGCGGCGTTATTGACGAGAATGTCGAGCTGGCCGGAGATTTCCACAGCTTTCGCGGCTAGGTTTATTCCGGTGGCAGGATCGGAAATATCGCCGGGAACGGGTTCGGCAATCCGGCCCATGGATCGGATTTTCCCGGTAATTTGGTCTAGATTTGCTTCATTCAGGTCGTTGAGGACGAGATTTGCGCCCTCTTCGGCGAAGCGCAGGGCGATGGATTCGCCGATTCCGGTGCCGGCGCCGGTGATGATGGCGGTCTTGCGGGGGAGGCGCATGGGACCATTCTATAATTGCGCGGGCGGACGGGGACGATAGATGGAGTGAGATGGCGGACCGGGTATTGACACAGGACGAAATCGACAATGTATTCCGGCGGTTGCAGGACCGGCGGGCGGAGAACGATCTCTCCAAGCGGGCGCAGCCGTACGATTTCCGGCGGCCGGACCGCATCGCGAAGGACCAGTTGCGGGCGATCCACCTGCTGCACGAGAACTTTGCGCGGAGCCTGGCGTCGAGTTTGTCGGCGTATCTGCGGGCGTACGTGATGGTGAATCTCGTATCGGTGGAGCAGTTGTCCTTTATGGAGTTCTCGCAGTGCCTGCCGTCGCCGACCTGCATTATCGCGCTGGCGATGCGGCCGTTTGACGGCAACGCGGTGCTGGAGATCAACCCGGCGCTGGTATTTCCGATCCTCGAGATGCTGCTCGGCGGAGCGGGGAAGCCGACGGGCAACAAGATGACGCGCGAGATTACGGAAATCGAGCAGAGTATCCTGGAGGCGGTCTACCGGATTATCCTGCACGACTTGAAGGACTCCTGGCGACAGGTGACCAACATCAGCTTCGGCATCGACAGCCACGAGACGGAGCCGTCGCTGCTGCAGTTCCTGGCGCCGAACGAGGCGGTGGTGGCGATCAGCCTCGAGATCCGGATCGGGGACAGCGCGGGGATGATGAACATCGGGATTCCGTCGATCATCATCAAGATGCTGCGGCAGAAGTTTGACCAGGGGTGGTCGAACCGGCGGGCCTCGGTGACCGAGGACGATCAGTCGCGGGTGCTGCGGTTGATCCGTCCGGCGAAGATCCAGCTCGACGCGCGGTTGCAGGGACCGACGCTGCGGGTGGAGGATCTGCTGGCGCTCGAGGAAGGGGACGTGCTGGCGTTCGACTATTCGGTGGCCAAGCCCGTGAACCTGCTGGTGAACGGCAAACTGAAGTACGTGGGGCAGGTGGTGACGGCGGGGAAGAAGCGGGCGCTGCAGTTGA
>CAYMTH010000812.1:0-2672 GCA_964393235.1 uncultured Solibacteraceae bacterium
CCTGGAAAGCCGAAGAGCTCGAACGCGCGAAGTCGGTCCGCCTCCTCGCCACCGAAAGCGTCGAATCCCCGCACTGGTACGAGGTGTCGCTGCAGGCCGGCCGCGCCCCGCAAAGCGATTACGACCTGCGCCTCCGGCTCACCCCGCGCGGCGCGCCCAACGGCGTCCTCCGCGCCCGCGTGACGCCGGAACTGACCCTGCCCGGCCGCGGTGGTGGCTCCAGCCGCCGGTTCTCGGCCGATCTCGACGTCGCCGACGGCCAGTCGATCCTCGTCGCCGGCTTCGAGCGCGACGCCCACGCCCCGGCGCTCATCGAGAAGCTCTTCCAGTCTCCCGTCCCGCCCTCGGGCAGCGAACTGCTCTTCGTCGTCACCCCCCGCCTGGCGGCGCGGTAAGGAGAAACCATCGTGGCGGCCGTCATCGCGGTTCTCTTCTTCATCACCACCTTCCTCGCCGCGGCGACGGCCGTCCTCATCGCGGCGTTCATCCAGAGCCGCTTGCGCGCCCGTCAGGAAACGCACAACGAGGCCTTCGCCCAGATCGCCGACGACGGCGAAGGGTCGGTTCTCCTGAACGACACCGCCCACTCGAGCATCTCGGTCATCGAGATCGCCCTCAAGCGCCTCAACCTCATCGAGCGTCTCCGCCGCGTTCTCGATGACGCCGGCCTCCGCTGGTCCGTTGGCCGCGTCGCCTCGGCGATGCTGCTTCTCGGCGCCATCGGCGCCGCCCTCGTCATGGACGCCCGCTGGCTTCCTCCCGGCGCGTCGCTCGTCGCTTTCGCCGCCGGCGCCAGCCTGCCCTATCTCTATCTCCTCCGCCTCCGCCAGCGCCGCATCGACCAGTTTGAGTCCCAGTTCCCCGACGCCCTCGAAAGCCTCGCCCGCGCCATGCGCGCCGGCCACCCGCTGCAGGGCGCCATCGAAACCCTCGCCAACGATTTCCCGGCCCCGCTCGGCCCCGAGTTCCGCCGCATCCGCGACGAGCGCCGCCTCGGCATGCCGTGGAAAACGACCCTCGACAAGTTCTCCGAACGTGTCCCCATCCTCGAAGTCCGCCTCTTCGTCGCCGCCGCCATCATCTCCACCCGTTCCGGCGGCCGCTTCACCGAGGTGCTCGAAAACCTCGCCGAAACGGTGCGCGAAGGCGTTGCCCTCCGCGGCGAGGTCCGCGCGGTTTCCGCCCACGGCCGCATGACCGGCACGGTACTGACGGTGCTCCCTTTCGGCATCGCGGCCATGTTGTATCTCACCAGCCCCGGGTATCTGATGACGCTCGTCGATCATCCCTTCGGCCCCTACATGATCGCCGCCGCCATCACGTTTGTTGTGGCCGGCCACTTCGTCATCCAGCGCATCGTCAAGATCGAGGTCTAAGCCACTCATGAACGAAATCGCCATTCTCGCCGGCTTCTTCCTCGTCGTCCTGGGGTCCATCACCGGCCTGGGCTACGTCTACTTCACCCGTTCCGGCCAGACCGCCACGCTCGATGGCCCGCCCGCCGGCGGCCTGAAGGAGACCCTGAAAAGTTTCGGCGCCGTCATCCCCAAGCGCTCCCACCATGTCGAGCACTACCGTGTCCTGCTCGGCAACGCGGGCTACCGCCATCCCGACGCGCTGACCACGTTTTTCGGCATCAAGGCGGCGGCCATCCTCGTCAGTTCCTGTCTGCTCGCGCTCGTCTCCCTGATCGCCTCGGGCGACTCCACCGGCGTGTTCCTCGCCGTCGTCGCCGGCGCCGGCATCGGCCACCTCGCCCCGGATCGCATCCTGCGCCACACCCACACCCGCCGCGACCGCTACATTCGCAACTCGCTCCCCATCGCGCTCGAAATCATGATCCTCGGCCTCGAAGCCGGCCAGTCGATCGATTCGGTGATCAGCGAAACAGCCCGCGAACTCGACGAAAGCCATCCCGAACTGGCCGAAGAGTTGAACCTCGTGATGATGGAGATGCTCGCCAGCCGCGGCCGTCAGGAAGCGCTCCGCAACCTCGTCGACCGCAACACCGAGCCGGAACTGAAGCGCATCGGCCAGGTGCTCATCGACGGTGACCGTTTCGGCACCGGCCTCGCGGTGGCGTTGCGCAATCAGCTCCGCTTCCTCCGCACGCGCATGCGCCAGGCGGCGCACGAACAGGCCCGCAAAGTCAGCGTGAAGCTGGTCTTCCCCATCTTCTTCCTGATCTTCCCGGCCATCCTCCTCGTCACCCTCGGCCCGGCCATCATCCTCGTCTTCAACGCCCTCACCAAAATGCTCGCCATCTAAAAAATGGTGCCTGCCGCGAGTGTCCCCATTTTTTGGGGCGCCGGTTCTGCGTGGTGCGTGCCGAAAGTGGTGGCGTAAACGCACCATGCCAGCCACTCGCCCAACCAAAGTCGCGCACGTCGTCTATCGCACCCGCCGCTTCGACGAAATGCTCAAGTGGTACCAGACCGTCTTCGACGCCCGCGTGCAGTACGGCAACCCGGCGCTGGCGTTTCTCACCTTCGACGACGAACACCACCGCTTCGCGCTCGTCAACATGGCTGTCTTCCAGCCCAACGGCACGGAACAAGACAAACAGGGCGCCATCGGCGTCGATCACCTCGGCTTCACCTACGACACCCTGCTGACCCTGCTCGAAAACTACGCTCACCTGAAGGAAAAGGGAATCACCCCCTACTGGTGCA
>CAYMTH010000813.1:0-2672 GCA_964393235.1 uncultured Solibacteraceae bacterium
GCCGGCGGCGGGAGTCGCTGGAGCGCCGAATGAACGAACTGGTGGAAGAGAACCGGCGGAGCCGGCAGATGGCCGAGGAGGCCGACCGGAACGCGACGATCCGGACGGAGCTGCAGCGTCTGGGCGTGAACAAGGTCGACCTAGCCTATAAGGCGGTGAAGGACGACATCCAGCGGTCGGAAGACGGCCGGCTGGTGGCGCGGACGGGGCAGGGCGAGCTCGGCTTGAAAGAGTATCTGACGCACTTTGTGAGCGAGAACCCGGAGTTACTGCCGGCGCGCATCACGGGGGGCTCGGGGGCGAGCGGGAACCAGCGCGGGAGCCAGTACTCGACGGCGTTCGACCTGAACGCGATCCGACCCGGGATGCCGAAGGAAGAACTGGAGCGGGCGCGGCAGGAGATTGCGCGGGTGGCCTCGCAATTGATGCCGAACCTCTAACGACTTTTGCCGGACCACGGAAGGTGGACCGGCAAGCCATCCCTCCCGGCGCGATCACGCCGGCCTGGGCGAGATAAACCACTAACCGGCCCGGAGCCAACTCCGGGCCGCAACTTTTATGGGAGAGCAGAATGCCTGCAATTACCTCTTCGAATGTCGCCAATGCGATCGTGAAACTGGTGGCCGCCGACGCGCTGCCCGCTTTGATGGGCAACCTGGTCATGGGGAACCTCGTGAACCGGAGCTTCGAGCCCACCCTGGCCCAGGCGGGCGACACGGTGAACGTGCCGATTCCGCCGACCCTGACGGCGAACAACATCGCCCAGGGCGGTTCGGTGACGACGCAGAACCCGAACCTTGGCAACGCCCAGATCGTGCTGAACACGCACGCTGAGGCGACGTTCCAGATTCCGGACGTGACCAAGGTGCTGGCGGTGCCCGATTTGCTGCGGCTCTACATGGAGCCGGCGGTGATCGCGATCGCCGAGAAGATCGAGAGCGATCTGATGAGCCTGTACGCGCAGTTCACGGCGAACGCCGCGGTGGGCAGCGCCGGGGTGGCGTTGACCGAAGCTTCGATCGACTCGGCCGAGACGGCGCTGTTCAACGCGAAGGTTCCGGCGAGCGCGCAGAAGTACCTGGTGGTGGACGGCGGGACGTACTCGCAGCTGCGGCAGATTCCGCGGTTCAGCGAGTACGGTTCGGCCGGCGAAGCCGGGGTCCGGGCGATGATCGACGGCAACGTCGGCAAGCTGAAGGACTTCTTCGTGTTCCGTTCGCAGTTCGTCTCCAAGACGGGCAGCGGGCCGGTTTCGACGAACAACATGGCGTTCGCCAAGGACGCCATCGGCCTGGTGATGCGCCGCCTGCCGCAGCCCCTTCCGGGGACCGGCGCGGTGGCCGAATACGCCGAGCTGGGCAACTTCGGTATGCGTGTGCTGATGAGCTACCAGCCCGACACGCTGGCGCAGCAGTTCACGGTGGACGTGCTGTACGGCTGCGCGGTTCTGCGCGCCAGCCACGGCGTGATCGTCCGCAGCTAACGGCGACGGCGAACAGCGGGGAGGGGGGAAGCCCCCTCCCTGTCCGCAACGAGAAAGAGAGGACTTTATGAACTTAAAGCACTACTACCGCGATGTCGCGGCAATCGAGGAGTCGATCGAAGAGCCGTTTCCGATGGTGGTGAGCCTGGAGACGAGCACTGGGGGGAAGGCGGGGGTGATGACGGAGGTGAGCCGGGCGACGGCGGCGCGGCTGCTGGTGGAGAAGCGGGCCCGGCTGGCGACGCCGGAGGGGACCGAGCAGCTGCGCGCGGAGCAGGAGTTGGAGCGGCAACTGCGTGAGTTGGGCGAGTTGGAGGAAAAGGTCCGGATCGCGCGGTATGCCGAGGCGGAGCTCGACCGGCTGAAGGAATCGATCGCAGAGGCGTACAAGCGCGTTTAAGGGAGGAGTTTATGGCACTGTTTGTCGACGGAAATCCATCGCAGATCACGGATCTGGCGAATTACGAGAGCCGCATCGTGGAGGTGGCCGCGACCGAGGGGATCGACCTGACGGCGAAGGCGACGGTGGCGGCGATGGAAGCGGGGCTGGACCTGCAGCGGTTTCTGGTGAAGACGCCGGGCGGGTCGCACTACACGCTGGGGCACGTGGCGGTGACCGACGGGCTGAAGCAGTGGCATACGCTGCTGACGCTGGCGGCGACGTACCGGGACGCGCACTTTCAACAGTTGAACGACCGGCACAAGCACAAGTGGAAGGAGTACGAGCGGCTGGCGCGGGAGGCGGGCGAGCAGCTGTTCGAGACGGGCGTGGGGGGGGTGTTTCAACCGCTGTCGAAGCCGCCGCAGCCGCTGCTGGGGCAGGAGGCGGGGACCCAGCCGGCGCGCACCTACTATGTGCGGGTGACGTGGGTGGACTACAACGGCAGCGAGAGCACGCCGAGCGAGACGGCGGCCATCACGACGGGCGAGGGGACGGCGCTGACCGTGCGGCCGCTGGGCGCGCCGGCGGGGGCGGCGGGGTGGAACCTGTACGCCGGACTGCTGGACGACCAGGTGAAGCGGCAGAACAACACGCCGCTGGGGCTGGCGACAACGTGGACGATGCCGGCCGAGGGGCTGGTGGAAGGATCGGCGCCGGGCAACGGGCAGCAGGCGGAGCACTACCTGCGATTCGTGCCGGTGCTGTGGAGGGGGTGAGGCGATGGGACAGATCGGAACGGCGGCCGTG
>CAYMTH010000814.1:0-2659 GCA_964393235.1 uncultured Solibacteraceae bacterium
TCGCCAACTGGGAAGAGCGCAAGGACCGCCGCGAGGATTCCGTCCTCCGCACCGTCCCCTCCGCCACCCTCCGCCAGGGCATCACCCGCTACATCCGCACCGACGGCTCCATCGCCACGGTCACCCCGCAGGAACTGCGCGATCGCGTCGACCCGCTCCGCATCGGTCCCAGTGCTGCAGCCCTCGCCGTCATGCAGGCCTACCCCCTGCCCAACGACTCGGCCGCCGGCGACGCCATCAACACCTCCGGCTTCCGTTTCAACGCGCCGATTCTCCTCGACCAGCGCACCTTCATCTCGCGCCTCGACTACGTCGTCAACGCCAAGCACAACCTCTTCGTCCGCGGCAACCTGCAGGACGACCGCGACACCTCCGCTCCGCAGTTCCCGGGCATGGCGCCGAACAACGTCAACCTGAATAACACCAAAGGCTTTGCCGTCGGCCTCACCAGCGTCTTCACCCCGACCATGGTGAACAACTTCCGCTACGGCATCACCCGCGTCGGCCTGGAAAACACCGGCGTCTCCAACCAGCCCTTCGTCACCTTCCGTACCATCGATCCGTTGTTCGGCAACAACCGCGCCTTCATCCGCAAGACGCCGGTCCACACCATCGCCAACGACTTCGCCTGGACGCGCGGCAGTCACGATATCAAGCTCGGCGGTGTCATGCGCCTCATCCGCAACAACCGCAACAGCTACCTCAACTCGTTCCCGTCGGCCTCGACCAATGCCTCCTGGCTCAACTCCTCCGGCAACGACCTGAACGCGCCCTTCACCGACATGCGCTCCACCGCCCGCGTGGCCTTCCGCGACGCGGCCGCGGCCGTGCTCGGCGTCGTCACCCAGGGCAACGCGCAGTACAACTACAACAAGGACGGCTCCCCGCTCGCCGTCGGCGCCCCCGTGCTCCGGCAGTTCAACGCGGAAGAGTACGAACTCTACGCGCAGGACACCTGGAAAGTGAACAAGGCCCTGACGGTCACCTACGGCCTCCGCTGGTCGCTCATGCCGCCCATCTACGAGGCCAACGGCGTCCAGACCGTCGCCCGCGAATCGCTGTCGACTTTCTTTGACACCCGCGTCGCCCTCGCCAGCGTCGGCGCCCCGCAGTTCCTCGTCAACCCCGTCGAGTATGTGCTGAAAGAACAGCCCGGCGGCCGCGACCTCTATCCCTTCCACAAGAAGAACCTCGCCCCCCGCGTCGCGCTCGCCTATTCGCCGCAGGGCGATAGCGGCCTGTCGAAGTTCTTCTTCGGCGGCCCCGGCAAGTCCTCCATCCGCGCCGGATGGGGCATGTTCTATGACGTCATGGGCGCCGGTCTCATCACCAACTACGACGCCTCCGCGCTCGGCCTGTCCACGTCGCTGACCAACCCGTCGGCCACCCAGACCCTCGCCACCGCGCCCCGGTTCACCGGGATCAACAACATCCCCAATGGCCTGCTGCTGCCCGCCCCCCCCGCCGGCTTCCCGCAGCGCGCGCCGAACGCGTTCGCCATCATCAACTCGCTCGACGACCAGTTGAAGCCGCCCTACACCATGAACATGAACCTCACCTTGAGCCGCGAGTTCAAGGGTGGCCTGTTCATCCAGGCCGGCTACATCGGCCGCCTCTCCCGCCGCTCGCTCACCAGCGAGGACATCGCCATGCCGGTCAACATGAAGGACCCGGCCTCCGGCGCCACCTACTTCGAGGCCGCCACGCAGCTCGCCCGCCTCGCCAACGCCAACACCCCGGTCGCCAACGTGCAGCGCATCCCGTTCTGGGAAAACTTCTTCCCCGGCGCCGCCACTGCCACGTTGTCCGCCACGCAGCGCGCTTACCAGTCGTTCGCCAACAACGCGCCCGACTACAGCTACGCCCTCTACGAAATGGACGTCCTCTGCCGGCCGTCCTGCTCCAAGTACGGCCCGTATAGCTTCTACAACCGCCAGTACAGCTACCTCCGGACCCTCCGCTCCATCGGCACCGGCAGCTACCACGGTATGCAGTGGACCGTTCGCAAGCGCTTCTCCAAGGGCGATACGCTCGACTTCAACTACACCTGGTCGAAGTCCATCGATCTCGCCTCGCGCCCGGAAAACTCCACCGCCACCAATGGCGTCATCATCAACGCCTGGGACCGCCGCGCCTTCCGCGCGCCGTCCGATTACGACTCGCGCCACCAGTGGAACGCCAACTTCGTCTACAACCTGCCCATGGGCAAGGGCCGCGCCCTGCTCGACAAGGGCGGCGTGACGAACGCCATCCTCGGCGGCTGGCAGCTCTCCGGCCTCTACCGCCAGTCCACCGGCTTGCCTACCTCGGTCGGCAACGGCCGCTTCTGGCCCACCAACTGGAACATCACCGGCTACGCCACCGCCACCGGCCCCTTCGTCGACGGCACCCGCCGCGACGCTCCCGCGCCTCCCGGCGGCACCGGCGGCGTCAACCTGTTCCAGGATCCCGCCAAAGCCATCGAAGCCTTCGATTACACGCTGCCCGGCCAGACCGGCGGCCGTAACATCGTCCGCGGCGACGGCAACTTCAACATCGACCTCGGCCTCGGCAAGTCCTTCACCATGCCCTGGTCGGAGAACCACACCATCCAGTTCCGCTGGGAGGTGTTCAACGTGACGAACTCGGTCCGCTTCGACCCGTTCGCCACCTCGGCCGA
>CAYMTH010000815.1:0-2646 GCA_964393235.1 uncultured Solibacteraceae bacterium
TCGGCGGTATCCTTTTAGTGGAATTGAAACCGCTTTTCGCCTCCAGGCATCCAAGTCAATAAACGCATTTTGGAAAAGTAAAATAGGGTTCACGGCACAAGCAGGAAGGTATCCATGTACTGGTATCAGAATCTCAAACAACAGAAATTGCTCTCTCTCAGTCTCCTGGTCTTCACCCTTTCGGTGGGTATCTTGATCGGGACACTGATCAGCGGCAACGTGAGCGCCGCGAAAGGCCAGGCCGTCGCGCCGGACGCGACGCCGCTGACCATCCCGCCCGCTAACGCATCGCCCAACGAGTTCACCAAGCTCGCCAAGATGGTGGAACCGGCTGTCGTCAACATCACCGCCGAAGCCACCGCGAAGGCCCCGACCACGTCCCGCCGCCGCGCGCCGGGCGATGAACCCGACGAGGAAGAGGACCAGATGGATCTGTTCCGCCGGTTCTTCGGCCAGCCCCCGGGCAACGGGCGGCAGGCGCCCCGGCCGCGCCCGCGTGAGGCCACCGGCTCGGGCTTCCTGGTCGACAAGAACGGCTACATCGTGACGAACTATCACGTTGTCGAAAAGGCCGACGCGATCAAGGTGAAGCTCTCCGGTGACGACAAAGAGTACAAGGCGAAGGTCATCGGTACCGACTGGGAGAGCGACATCGCGGTAATCAAGATCGACGCCGGCAAGCCGGTGCCCGCGCTGAAGATCGGCAACTCGGACGCCGTGCAGGTGGGCGACTGGGCGGTGGCCATCGGCTCGCCGTTCGGCCTCGCCGCCTCCGTGACCGCCGGCATCATCTCGGCCACCGGCCGCGACCTGCCGAGCGCCGAACAGTTCCAGCGCTTCATCCAGACCGACGCGGCCATCAACCCGGGCAACTCGGGCGGCCCGCTCGTCAACCTGCGCGGCGAAGTGATCGGCGTCAACACGGCGATCGCGACCCAGTCGGGCGGCTACCAGGGCATCGGCTTCGCCCTTCCGGCCAACCAGATGGTGAAGGTCTACAACTCGATCATCCAGTACGGCCGTGCCAAGCGCGGGTCGATCGGGATCTCCTGGAACAAGTACGAGAAGACCGAAGTGCTGAAGGCCGCCGGACTGAACAGCGGCGTGCTGGTGACCTCGGTGACGCCGAAGGCGCCGGCCGACAAGGCGGGCATCAAGGCCGAGGACATCATCGTCGCCATCAACGGAAAGAAGATCAAGAACGGTGACGAACTCGTCGGAATCGTCTCCGAAACGCCGATCGATTCGTCGATCAAAGTGACCGTCGACCGCGGCGGCAAGCAGATGGACTTCAGCGTCGTCGTGCAGGACCGCAATGAAGTCTTCAAGGACGACGAACGGTTCGCGCGCCACCGCGACGAGGCGGAACTGCCGTCGAAGGCGGAAGGGACGCCGGCCAAGTTCGGCATCTCGATCCGGGCGATGTCGGCGCAGGAGAAGGAGTCGCTGAAGCTCGGCGATGAGCGCGGCGTCTTCGTTACGCGCGTCGAGGACGGCTCGTTCGCGGCCGAAATCGGCATCCAGGAACGCGACGTGATCATCAGCGTGAACCGCCAGCCGGTGACTTCGCTCGAAGATCTGCGGCGCGTGCAGGGCACGTTGAAACCCGGCGACGCGGTGGCGTTCCGGGTGATGCGTCCGGTGCCGGGCGCGGCGGCGCGGAAGTCCGGCGAGCCGGCTTACCAGACCTTCTTCGCCGCGGGCACGCTGCCGGAGAAGGAATAACCGCCAACGGTTGATCGCCGCAAACGCCCCGCCCTCGCCGGCGGGGCGTTTGCATTTTGGACCCGTTACAAGGTTGCCAGGCCGATCAGCGTCAGCCCGGCGGCATAGCCGGCGAACATCAGGGCGATGAACGGCGTCGCCGCCGGCGGGGCCGCGCGGAACTCACGCCAGATGAAGACGCCCCAGATGGCCGCCACCAGCGTCGCGCCCTGACCCAGCGCGTAGGAGATCGCCGGCCCCGCCACGCCCGCGGCCAGCACGTTCAGGCTCAGCGCCAGCATCCAGATCATCCCGCCCGCCACGCCCAGCAGATGCAGCCGGAACCGGCCCGCGAAGTACTGCCCGTAGCTGACCCCGGACGACCGCATGAAGACGGTATTGACGGCGAAGTTGCTGGCCACCAGCCCGCCGGAGAAAAGCAGCAGCGCCGTGTACGGCGTCAGCAGCCCCGGTGCGATCGGCGCGGATTGAAACCCGGGCGAGATCGCCGTCGACAACTGCGGGTAGAAATAACCCATCAGGCAACCCGCCACCACGGCGTAAGCGACTCCCCGCGCCCACCCCGCCCCCTCCTTCCGCGGCAGTTTGCTGTAGGCGAGCGCCGAGAAAATCATCGCCAGCACCACCAGCGCGACGCCCGCAAACAACATGCCCGCGCTGCCCTGCGGCGCCTGCAGATAGCTGGCCACCGTGCCGATCACGAGCGCCAGCCCGACGCCGACAGGAAACGCCACCGACATTCCCGCCGCATCGATCGCGACGACGAGCAGGATGTTCGAGATATTGAAGATCACGCCGCTCGCGAACGCGCGGCCCATCGCCGCCCCGCTCGCACCCGCCAGGTTCGCCAGCGCCGGCTCCCCCGCGGCCCCCGTGCTCCCAAGCGTGAACAGCAGGACGACACTCAAAAGCGCAACCCCG
>CAYMTH010000816.1:0-2644 GCA_964393235.1 uncultured Solibacteraceae bacterium
TCGTCGGAGGCGAGGAAGGCGAAGACGGCGGCGATCTCGTCGGAGGCGCCGGCGCGGCCCATGGGGATGTGGCTTTCGACTTCGGCGCGGGCCTTGTCGTCGTTGATCCAGGCCATATTGATGGGCGTCACGATGGCGCCGGGGGCGACGGAGTTGACGCGGATGCCCTGCGACGCGTATTCGAGCGCGAGGGTGCGGGTCATGTTTTCGAGGCCGCCCTTGGTGATCGAGTAGCTGACGTACTTGGGTTTCGGGATGATCTCGTGGACCGAGGAGTTGTTGATGATCGACCCGCCGCGGCCCTGCTTGAGGAAGTAATTGAGCGCTTCGCGGGCGCAGAGGAACGGCCCGCGGAGGTTGACGCCGAGGATGCGGTCGAAATCGGCGGTGGACATTTCGTGGGAGTGGCTGGGCTTCTGGATGCCGGCGTTGTTGATGAGAACGTCGATGGAACCGAACTCGGCGATGAAGGTATCGAACATGCGCTTCACCTGGACTTCGTCGGAGACGTCGGCCTGGATGACGATTTCGCGGCCCTCGCTCTTGCGGGCGGCGGCGGCATCGCGGCGGGTCTGTTCGGCGCCCTCGGCGCCGCGATAGTAGTTAATGGCAATGTTGGCGCCTTCCTTCGCGAAGCGCACGGCCACGGCCTGCCCGATGCCGGAGGAGGCTCCGGTGATCAATACGTTCTTGCCTTTCAACCGTTCCATAGGTCCTGATATCCTCTGCTCGAAATGTTCCGATACGCCGGTGTCCTTTCCATCTTCGCCTTTGCGCGGCTGTTCGCGCAGCAACACCCGCCGGCGCCGGCCGATTTCCGCTGGGTGAACGAGGCGCCGGCGAACGTGCCGGCGCGGGTGACGCACGGGACCTACGAGTCGAAGATCCACGGCACGCGGATCGGGTACGCGGTTTATCTGCCGGAGGCCTACGCCAAGTCGCCGCGGGAGCGGTTCCCGGTGGTCTACTACCTGCACGGCGGGCGGCCGGGGAGCGAGTGGAAGAGTATCGGTATGGCGGCGCATTTCGACCGCGAGATGGCCGGCGGGGCCCGGCCGGTGATCTATGTTTTCGTCAACGGCGGCGCGGTGAGCCATTACGATTACCCGGCGTATAGGTCGTGGGGCGAGCGGACGTTCGTCGAGGAGCTGATCCCGCATATCGACCGGACGTACCGGACGGTCGCGGACTGGACGGGGCGGGGCGTGGAGGGATTTTCGCAGGGCGGGCGGGGGTCGGCGCGGATCGCGTTTCATCATTCGGAGCTGTTCTGTTCGGCGGCGCCGTTCGGGGGCGGGCACCAGTACGAGCGGCACGCGCAGGAGCACGGGGGCGCGGAGGGTCCGCCGTCGGGGTACCTGTTCGCGCCGGGGTTCAATACGTACGCGCTGGCGCGGGGCTACGCGGCGCGGCGGGAACACAAACCAAAATTAATGATCGCGGTGGGGACGCTCGATCAGAATTACGAGCCGAATCTGCACTGGATGCGGCACCTGGATTCGCTGGGAATCGCGTATGAAAAGGTGATTGTGCCGGGGGTGAAGCACGATGCGCGAGGCGTGTACCGGTTCCTGGGGCGGCGGTCGATGGACTTCCACGCCGCCTGCTTCCAGGCAAACGTGCGAAAATAGTGGTTTGGCGGTTTTCTCCGCCACTACCCCACAAAAATGAAGTCTGGCGACAATCTTTCCCTCTCCTTTGGCCTGCATTTTGAAGAGCTTTATACCTCGGAGGGCCTGGCCAAAGTCGACGTAGCGTTTCAGAAGTTTCTGGAGGCCGGCGACGCATCGCTGCTGCCGCAGTTGCAGGCGGCGCGGGTCAATCCGGCGTCGCTGGACCGGAAAGCGGCCTCGGCGCTGATCCTCGGCCTGGCCCCGCATCTGGAGGACTTCCTCGGGGAGTTGTTCCAGATTCAGAAGGAGATCCGCGAGCTGCAGCACCAGCACGAAGAGCTGGCGCCGCTCTATACGGTGAAGCGGAACTTCGTGCAGCGGAAGGCCTTGACGTCGGTCAAGGAAGCCGACGCGGTGCAACTGCACGGCAAGACGCTGCAGGCTGAGCTCGAGACCTACATGGGCGAGCCGCTCACCGAACTGGCCTACGCGCGGGCGGTGAACAAGTGGCTCGACGACGCGGCCGGGCACGCGCACCATCTCGACGTGGCGGCGAAGTACGCGGCGTGGGCGCACTACTCCAAGCCGGGCAAGGAAAAGCACAAGTCCGGGATCCTGTTCAAGAAACCGCACAAGCTGGAGTTCGAAAAGCTGGTGCCGGTGGAGACGCTGACGGAGAACAACGCCGAGCGGTTCGTTTTCCCCGAAAAGGACTGGCGGCATCGCGAGGGCTTCGGACTGACGGACACGGGCACGGACCTGACGGGCGCGCTCGACGAGGCCAATTACTGTATCCACTGCCACAACCAGGGCAAGGACTCGTGCTCCACCGGGTTGCGGGAGAAGACGGGCGAGTTCAAGAAGTCGGTCTTCGGCGTGACGCTGAACGGCTGCCCACTCGAAGAGAAGATCTCCGAGTTCCACTCGGCGATGGTGAAGGGCTACTCGGTAGCGGCGCTGGGGATCATCACGATCGACAACCCGATGTGCCCCGGCACGGGCCACCGCATCTGCAACGACTGCATGAAGGC
>CAYMTH010000817.1:0-2644 GCA_964393235.1 uncultured Solibacteraceae bacterium
TGGCGCAGGTAGCGCTGGCCGGTAGCGGAGGAGTCGGAAGTGGTGCTTTGGGACTGCCAGTGGAAGCGCGTGGGGCTGACGGCGTAGTCTTCGTAGCGGGTAGAGGGGGAGAAGACCTTTTCGGATTTGTCGAGAGTGACGAAGAAGAGTTCGGTGTTGCGGTCCTCGATCCAGATGCGGCCGGACTGCGTATGGCGGCGGCCTACCTGGTCGGCCAAACCGAGGGCGATGAGGACCTCTTCGCGGACGTACTGGCGATGGAGGAAGAGGGGGCAGCCGGGGGTATCGGGTTGTTCTTCGGCGTGGACCGGGATGCGGTCCCGAAGTGCGGCGGAAAGTTCGCGGAGTTCTTGGGCGAGGGCTGGATCGGTCTTGAGTGCCGCGGCGGCGGTGGCCCAGGGGGTGGTGGCGGCGCGGGATTCGGGCGGGAGTAGCCGGAAGGTCAGCATTTCGACCATGCGGCGGTCCAGCGTGTCGAGCGTGTCGACGTCCAGATCCGGGAGGCGGCGGTAGAGATCGAGGCGGCGGACGGAATCGACGTGGAGGAGCAGGTGCAGCCGGTGTTGCGGCGGCGCGAGGCTGGTCAGCCGGGCGGCGGCGAGCAGCGCGCTCCAGCCGCCGATGGATTTCTTGTACACGTCGGAGAGGTCGTAGCCTGTCTCGCGTAGGAATTCGACAAGGGTCGGGGGGCGGTTGAGTTGCCGGGCGAGGGCGGCGAGTTCGGCGGCGAGGCGGAGGAGGCTGGACTGCAGGCGCGCCTTGAGGTTGGCGAGAATGGTGGCGCGGGACTCCTTGTCGAGCCGGAAGTAGCAACTGCCGGGCAGGCGCGTGATGCCGGTTTCGAGTTCGCGGATGAGTTGCTGGCGGGAGCCGCCGAAGAGTGCCGTATAGCGCTGGTCGAAGCGGAATTCGCGGCGCTGGTTGCCGATGAAGTCGAGTACGAGGCAGTTGACCTTTCCGGTATCGAGGCGGAGTCCGCGGCCCAACTGCTGGAGAAACACGGTGGCGCTTTCGGTGGGCCGGAGGAAAAGGACGCAATCGGCTTCGGGGATGTCGACGCCTTCGTTGAAGAGATCGACGGTGAACAGGAGGTTGATCTCGCGGCGGCGGAGGCGGGAGATGGCGGCGGCGCGGTCGGCGGCGGCGGAAGGGCTGGTGACGGCGAGGGCGGGGAAGCCAGCCTGATTGGCGGCGTGGGCCATGAACTCGGCGTGGGCGATGCTGACACAGAAGCCGAGGGCGCGTGCGCGGCGCCAGTCGCCGTAACGTTCGGCGAACTGAGCAAGGATGAGATTGGCGCGGCGGGTGTTGTGGAGGTACTCGATTTCGAGCTCGTTGGTCGAGTACGCGCCGCGGGACCAGGTCAGCGTGGAGAGGTCGGTTCCGTCGTGGACGCCGTAGTAGTCGAAGGGAACAAGGTATTGGCGTTCCATGGCCTGCCAGAGGCGCATTTCGTCGGCGATGCGGTGATCGAACCAGGGAAGAATGGATTCGCCGTCGGCGCGTTCGGGAGTAGCGGTCAGGCCGAGGAGGATGCGGGGGCGGAGGGCGGCGATGAGGTCACCGTAACTGTCGGCGGGGACGTGGTGGGCTTCGTCGAGCACGGCGTAGTCCCAATAAGCAGAGCCGTAGCGTTCGAGCAGTTGACGGGAGCGGAAACTTTGGATGGTGGCGAACAGATAGTCGGCGCTAGACGGTTGGGCGCCGCCGGCGAGGAGTTCGCCGAAGGACTCGTCGCGGAGGACGTGGCGAAAGCGGTCGCGCGCCTGGGTGAGGAGTTCTTCGCGGTGGGCGAGGAAGAGCAGGCGAGGGCGGGGGCCGTTGGCCGGCTGGCGGGCGTAGTCGAAGGCGGCGATGAGTGTTTTGCCGGTGCCGGTGGGGGCGACGACGAGATTCCGGAAGGAGCCGCGGTCGAGGCGGTCGGCTTCGAGGCGGTCGAGGGTGGCTTGCTGAAAGGGATGGGGACGGAGGTCGAAGAAGACGGGCGGTGAGTCCGTGCGGCGGTCCTGCGTAGAGCGGGCGCGGGAGAGCGCGGCGAGGACAAGTTCCCGCTTCTGCAGGTCGGCGGGGTGGAAGGGTTCGAACTCGGCGTCGCACCAGAGGGATTCGAATGCGCCGCGGAACCTGTCGACGATGTGCGGGGATTCGGATTCGCTCATCTTGACGGTCCATTCGATGCCGTCTTCGAGGGCGGGGCCGGAGAGGTTGGCCGAGCCTACGTAGACGCTGCTGAAGCCGTTGTCGCGGTGGAAGAGCCAGGCCTTGGCGTGGAGACGGCGGCGGCGTCCGTCGAGGGAGATGCGGAGTTCGACGTTCGGAAGGAGTGCGAGTTGCTCGATGGCGGAGAAGTCGGTGGCGCCGATGTAGGTGGTGGTGAGGATGCGGACCGGGGCGTGGCGGGCGGCGAGTTCGTGAAAGGCGGACTTTAGGCGCTGCCAGCCGCGCCATTGGATAAAGCTGACGATCATGTCGACGCGGCCGGAGGTCGCAAGTTCGCGTTCCAGTTCGAAGCCGAGGCGGGGCTCGTCGAGCGCGTTCATGAGCAGGCTGTGGGAGCCGAGGGGCGTGGTGGGTGGCGTGGGGGCGGATTCGCC
Source organism: uncultured Solibacteraceae bacterium (assembly GCA_964393235.1). Lineage (GTDB taxonomy): Bacteria > Acidobacteriota > Terriglobia > Bryobacterales > Bryobacteraceae. The sequence goes on from CAYMTH010000817.1 coordinate 2,595, forward strand.
GCGGTAGACGGCGCGTAGGATTTCGGCGGCTGGATCGACATCTTCGTCGA
>CAYMTH010000818.1:0-1858 GCA_964393235.1 uncultured Solibacteraceae bacterium
CGGGAGACCTTGAAATCGTCGTTGAAATAAGAACCGAGGCTGAAGGAGCGGAGGTAGTTGCGGGTGGGGAGGGCGTTGCGGGTGGTGGTCTGCATCATGCCGAGGAGGAAATCGGCGATGGAGTGCTGGGTCCAGTTGCGCTGGAAGGCGAAGGTGCCGCGGGCGTTGTCGTAGAAGGGCTGGTTGAAGCGGACGCGTTCGATGTCGCCGCCCCATTTGAAGACGTGGTTGCCCTTGATCCAGGTGTACTTGTTGGAGGCGAGGATGGTGGTGACGTGGTAGTCCTGCGGTTGGCCGGCGGCGGAGCCGAGGGGGAGGTAGTCCTGGATGGTGACGCGGGGCCAGCCGCGGAGGACGGGGTCGTCGGTGACGCCGGTGATACCGAGCTGGCCGGCGATGTCCTGGCCCTGGAAGGCGGTGCTTTCGTTGGTGGCGCCGCGGCTGTAGCCGACGCGGGCCTCGGTGAGCAGGGTGGGCGTGAACATGTGGGTGTAGTCGACGCCGGCGAGGGAGCGGAAGTCGTGGGAGTAGTTGGGCCAGAGGGGGATGGAGGAGCCGGCGAAGGGGCTGGTGGTATCGGCGCCGCGGACCTGGGCGCGGAAACTGACGGTATCCTGTTCGCGGAAGCGGTGATCGATCTTCCAGACGAAGGAGTTCCAGACGTCGAAGTCCTTGGCGGAGCTGATGAAGTTGTTGATGGCGCCGGGGCGGTTGGGGAGTGGGTAGAAGGCGAGGAGCTTCTGCGCGATGGGGTGGAAGCGGCTGGCGGGGATGCGGTTGTCGGGGAAGCAGGCGGTCTTGACAGTGGCCGAGCAGGTACCGGAGGCAAGCGGATCGCGGAGGTAGAGGGGGGCTCCGGTGACGGGGACGACGGACTTGGAAAAGTCGCCGGCGCGCTGTTCGAGGGTGGGGACGCTGCCGATCTGGCTTTGGCCGAGGACTTCGCGATAGGACTCCCAGCTGAAGAGGAAGAACGTTTTGTCGCGGCCGTTGTAAAGGCCGGGGAGCTTGACCGGGCCGTGGAGGGTGGCCCCGAACTGGTTGCGGCGCAGCGACTGTTTGCGCTGGTCGAAGAAGGAGCGGGCGTCGAAGATGTCGTTGCGGAGGAACTCGAAGACGTCGCCGTGGAACTGGTTGGTGCCGGAGCGGAGCACCATGTTGATGTTGCCGCCGGCCATGCGACCGGTGTCGGCGGAGAAGCCGGCGACCTCCATTTTGAACTCCTGCATGGCGCCGACGTTGGGGCGGACCTGGGCGGCGGCGCCGCGGGGGTTGCGGTTGTTGAAGCCGTCGACGGAGTAGTTGGTGGAATCGGAGCGGGCGCCATTGACGTTGAGGCCGGAGCCCTGGCCGCCCTGGGCCATGGGGACGACGCCGGAGACCATGAAGGCGAGGTCCGTGAAGTCGCGACCGTCGAGCGGCATGTCGTTGATTTCCTGCTGGACGATGATGTCGCCCTTGATGGCGCCGACCTCGGTATTGATGAGAGCCGCTTCGGCGGCGACGGTGACCGAATCGGAGACGGCGCCGACCTGGAGCTGCACGTCGGCGCGCAGCACCTGGCCGAGCTCGAGGACGATGCCGCTTTGCCGGTGGGATTTGAAGCCCTCGTGTTCGACGCGGAGTTCGTAGGGTCCGGGCGGGAGGTTGGTGACGGTGAAGTCGCCGTCCTCGCCGGCTGCAAGTTCGCGGGCGGCGTTGGTTTCGACGTGGCGCACGGAGACGCGCGCGCCGGCGACGGCGGAGCCCTGGATGTCCTGGACGGTCCCGGTAATGGTGGCTGAGCCGCCTTGCGCGAAGGCCGCTACGGCGACGAGGAATAAAGCGAAGAACAAACTGCTACCCGTTACGAAAGTGC
>CAYMTH010000818.1:1885-2618 GCA_964393235.1 uncultured Solibacteraceae bacterium
GGCGCCGAGCCCGTTGCGCTGTCCGATCCTGACGACGCGGCGGCGGGCGACGCCGTTTTCGATGGCGAAGACGGCCCACTCGGCGCCGGCGCGGAAGAGGGCGTTGGCGGGCAGTTGCAGGGTGCTGGCGGACTCCCAGAGGATGAACACCGCTTCGACGCGGTAGCCGTCACCGAGGGCGGACCACTCGCTTTCGCGGGTGACGATATCGGCGATGACGCGGACGCGCTGTTCTTCGACGCCGAGGGCGGAGATCTTGGTGAAGCCGCCGGGTTCGATGGTGCGGACGCGGGCCTCGAGCGGTTTCGCGCCGCCCCAGCGTTCGAGCATGACTCGCATGCCGGGCTGGATGCGGACGGCGTCGGCGGAGAGGACTTCGACGACGACCTCGATGGCGCGGGCGTCGCCGACTTCGAGGAGCGGGTCGCCCGGGTTGACGACGCCTTCGCTTTCGCGGACGACGCGGATGACGCGGCCGCCGGCGGGGACGGTGACGGGCACGCGTTCGCCGGTGGCGGCTCCGGCGGACTGGCGGAGTGCGGCGCGGGCGGCGTTGATTTCGGTGCGGGCGGCGTTGACAGCGTCCTTCAAGGTGACGAGTTCGCGTTCGGCGGCGCCGAAGGCGGCCTCGGCGCGGCGGAGGTCGGCGAGGGTGCGTTCGACGCGGGCGGCGGGGAGGGCGCCGGGCGTTTGGAGCGACTCGTCGCGCTGGCGCTGGGCGGGCCAATAGTCG
>CAYMTH010000819.1:0-2614 GCA_964393235.1 uncultured Solibacteraceae bacterium
GAGGCGATCCAGACCCGCCGGTCCCCCATCCGCCGCGCCTCCGGCAGCAGCACCAGCAGCGCCACGGCGGCCACGAACGACCGCAGGCTCGCCACCTGCCAGCTGGTTAGAGTTGTCGCTTTGATGGCGGCGCCGCCGGTGGAAAACAGCAGCGCCGCCGCCAGAACCAGAAACCGGTATTTCATTCCTCCAGCAATCGTACCTTGGCTTTCAAACCGGCCGATCCGGCCCCTTTGTCCACCACCTGGTCCGCGCTGGTCCGGTCACTCTTGGCATCGCCCGACGCCCCCGGCACGATCGGTTTCACCAGCAGCGTTCCCTCCACCGGGACGCCCGGCGTATAGACCGCCAGCGCCACGTAGTAGGTGCCAAGCCGGTTCCCGATCAGGTTCGGCAGCACCGTCAGGTCTTCGTTGCCGGAGTCGCTGGTCGCCGAGAAGTCCGCGGCGATGCGGCCGTTCTCGATCGCCGGCGGCTGCTGGAACCGCACGTGGATGTCGACGTCCACGCCCGGTGTCGCCGTCCGCAACTCGAACTTCAACCCGCCCGGCTGATTGACGTTGATCCGGAAAACGTTTGAGCCGCCGAAGAGTAGAGGACCATCCACGGCGGGCATGCTGAAGTTCACCGGAGTATCGAACGTCAACTCCCGGCCCGGCGCCGCCGTACCCGTCGGCGCGCGCTCGACGGTCGCTGTCACCGTCCCGTTCACCGCCACGCCGCGGGTGAACAGCCCGGTAGCGATGAAGTAGGTGCCCGGCCGCAGCGGCGGGTTCGATCCAGCGGTGATGACAATCACTTCGTTGCCGGTGTCGGATTCGGAGTAATGATCGGCCACCAGGTCCCCAGCCTCGGTCAGGTCGACGTCGGCGCCGTGGCGGACATAGAGGTCGACGTCGGCGTTCGGCGTTGCGGTTGCCAGTCGGACCGTCAGGCGCGTCGCGCCTTGCGGCACATTGATCCGGAAGCCGTAGTTGCCGTAGAACAGCGTCGGCCCGTCCACCGCCGGCAGCGCGAGTTTCCCTGGCAAGCCGGAGGACAGGATCGTCGGCGCCGTCGGCGTCACCGGACCCGCCGGCGCGGTCTCCACCACCGCCTGCAAGCTGCCGCTTACCGCTCGGTCGTTGCTGAAATTGACGAACTGGATGTAGTAGATACCCGGCTTCAGCGGCGGGTTCGACGAGGCGGAGACATCCACCCGCTCGTCGGCCGCCGGGCCCTCCGACGAATAGTCGGACACCACTCGCCCATTGGCCACCGTCGCTGGCGAGCCGTAGCGGACGAACATGTCGACATCGACGTTGGGCGTCGTCGCCTGGTAGGCGATGCGCAGCCGCGTCGCGCCCTCCGGCACGTTGATCGTGTAGGCCAGCGCACCCGAGGTCAACGTGGGCCCCGTGGTCGCCTGCAGCGTGACCGCCTGCGAAACGCCGTTAAACAGACTCACTGGCGTACCACCGCCTCCGCCCGTCGACCCGCCGGTCACCGTCGCCGTGATCGATCCGGAGACGGCCGTCCCGTTCGTGAACAGGCCCAGCGCGATGAAATAGGTGCCCGCGCGTAGCGGCGGCGACGCTTGCGCCGTGATCGTGATCAGTTCGTTGCCGCCGAGGCTCTCGGAACGATAGTCGGCTACGACGGCGCGGTTCTCGACCACCACCTCGCTGCCGAACCGGGCGTAGAGATCGACATCTACGTTCGGCGTCGTCGTGGCCACGCGGATCTGCAGTTGCGTCGCGCCGGCCGGTACGTCGATCCGGTACGCCGATTGCCCCAGGAACACTGTCCCGGTCGTCACCGCGGGCAGGTTAAACGTCCTCGCCACGCCGCTGGCGAGCAGCGTCGTCTGGCTTGGCGAACCGCCGCCGCCACCGGTGGTCACCGTCGCGGTGAGGTTCCCGGCCACCGCCACGCCATTGGTGAATAGCGCCATCGCGATGTAGTAGGTTCCGGCGCGCAGGGCCGGCGAGGACTGCGGCGTAATCGTGATCACCTCGTTGCCCGTCAGTCCCTCGGAACGGTGATCGGAGACGATGCGCCCGTTTTCGGCCACCACCTCCGTGCCGAAGCGCGCGAACAGGTCGACGTCCGCGTTCGGTGTCGTCGTGTTCAGTCGGATCTGCAGTTGCGTCGCCCCGGCCGGTACGTCGATCCGGTATGCGCGCGTTCCGGTGAAGAGCGTCCCGCTATCCACCGAAGGCAGGCTGAAACTCCTTGCCGTTCCGCTCGTCAGGGCGGTCGTCTGGCTCCCCGTCCCCCCGCCCGGATTTCCACCCCCGCCGCCCGGCATCGTGACCCGCGCCGAAATGGTCGTTTCGATGTCCCGCCCGGTCGTGAACGCCGCGATCGCGACATAGTAGGTCCCGGCCCTCAACGGTGGAGACGACCGCCCGTTGATTACGATTCTCTCGTTCCCGGAATCGTTGATCGAGTTGTAGTCCGAACGGATCCGGCCGCCCTCGAGCGACGGATGCTTCTCCCAGGAAACGAACAGGTCCAGATCGCCGCTCGGCGTCGCCAGGCTGATCTCAAGCTCCGTCGCCCCCTCGGGCACGGTGATCCGGTAGCCCTGTTCCGCGTTGAACAGCGTGGTGGCCGAAACCGCGGGCAACGT
>CAYMTH010000820.1:0-2608 GCA_964393235.1 uncultured Solibacteraceae bacterium
CGCCGATGGACGCGATTCAGGAGTTCCGCGTGGCGACGGGCAACTCGGCCGAGTACGGCCGTTCGGCGGGCGCGAACGTGAACATCGCGATCAAGTCGGGCACGCGGGATCTGCACGGGAGCGCGTACTGGTTTGTGCGGAACGACAAGTTCGACGCCAACGAGTTCTTCGCCAACAAGCAGGGTCGCGGGAAGGTGCCGTTCCGGCAGAACCAGTACGGCGTGGCGATCGGCGGTCCGGTGATGATTCCGAAACTGTACAAGGGCCGGGAGAAGACGTTCTGGTTCCTGGGCTGGGAAGGGTTCCGGATGCGGCGCGGGCAGACGGCGCAATCGACGGTGCCGACGCCGGAGATGCGGACGGGGAACTTCGCGGGGATCGGGCGGAACATCTACGATCCGTTGACGGGTCAGCTGGACTCGCAGGGCCGGATCGTGCGCCAGGTGTTTCCGGGCAACGTGATTCCGGCGGCGCGGATCAACCCGGGCATGCGGAGCGTGGTGGACAAGCTGATGCCGCTGCCGAACCGGGCGGGGCTGGTGAACAACTTCCTGCAGACGGAAGGCCAGGCGATCGACCGCGACATGACGGTGCTGCGTGTGGACCACACGTTCAACGAGAAGAACGTGATCTGGGGCCGCCTGCTAGAGCAGCGCGTGGGGCAGGTGGTGCCGGCGGCTTCGGCGCTGTTCGTGAGCGAGAACCGCTACGACGTGCGGAACTACGGCTTCGGGTGGAACTACATTTTCAGCCCGGCGACGGTGATGGAAGTGAAGTACGGGTATAACAGCCCGAACAACCCGGGCTGCCCGGTGTTCCGGAACGGGCTGACGCGCGCCGGGATTCTGGAAGGCGCGGGCGTGCAGATCTTCGACAAAGCGGCGCTGTGCGACACGCAGGCGAGCTTCTCTCCGCAGGGTTACCTGACGGCGGGCGGCGGCGGCGGCGAAACGATCCGGGACAAGAACCACCAGTTCAGCGGGAAGCTGACGAAGGTGTTCGGCCGGCACTCGCTGAAGTACGGTGGCGGGTTCACGTGGCGCGCGATGGACGCGGCGTATTCGAACCCGACGAACGGCGACGCGCAGTTCTGGACGTCGCTGACGGCGGACGATTTGAATCCTTCGCAGGGCAACGCGTTCGCGACGATGCTGCTGGGGTATCCGAGCTACATCCGCCGCGGGTTCACGATTCCGCGGCTGTACGCGCGGCAGCCCTACACGGAGCTGTTCGTGCAGGACGACTGGCGCGCCACCGACCGGCTGACGCTGAACTTCGGGTTGCGCTGGGAGAGCGGCGTGCGTCCGTGGGACGTGAACAACGCGCTGGGCAACCTGGTGATCACGCGCGACGCGCAGGGCAACTACGGCGCCGAGCTGATGTGGGCGGGCGTGAACCCGCTGCCGGACCCGAAGACGGGGCAGGTGAACCAGCCGGCGAAGACGCTGGGCTACGGGCGCAGCCTGATGCGGAGCGACTTCAACAACTTCGCGCCGCGGTTCGGGCTGGCGTACCAGGCCAACAGCAAAACCGTCATCCGCGCCGGCATCGGCGTGTTCTTCAACTCAACCTTCATGCAGGAGATCAACGACCTGCGGAAGTTCTGGCCGTACCTGCCGCAGCAGGAGATCAACTTCAACCGCGGGGCGACGCCGGACTTCCGGATCACCGACGCGGGCCCGGGCTTCGGGTCGACGCAGGCGGTGGGCGGGTGGCCGCAGAACCCGAACAACCGGACGCCGTACTCGACGCAGTTCAACCTGTTCGTGCAGCGGCAACTGCTCCAGGACATGACGCTGGACGTGGGCTACGTGGGTTCGTCGAACAAGAAGCAGATCGGCTACTACGGTCTGAACAATGCTCCGACGCCGGGGCCGGGCGCGGTGGATCCGCGGCGCCTGCTGTTCAAGGCCGGGTTCATCGGCAACATGGACGGCGGCGAGAACAAGTTCAACTCCGAGTACAACGCGATGCAGGTGAAGCTGACGAAGCGTTTCTCGAAGGGGCTGACGATTCTCGGCAACTATACCTGGGGCAAGTGCATGGACAACCAGTCGTCGCTGGCCGAAGGCAAGTACCAGGACATCTTCAACCTGCGGGCGGACTGGTCGCGGTGCTCGTATGACATCACCCACGCCTTCAAGCTGGGCTATGTGTACGACCTGCCGTTCGGCAAGGGCCGTACGTTCGGCAACAATTGGAACGGGTTCGTGAACGGTGTGCTGGGCGGCTGGGCGGTCGAAGGGATCGCGCAGGTGCAGACCGGCACGGCTTCGAACGTCCGGACGGGTCTGGACCGCGCGAACGTCGGCAAGACGAACGAGCGGCCGAACGTGATCCGGAATCCGAATCTGTCCAGTGGCCAGCGGACGCCGGACCGTTGGTTCGACACGTCGGCGTTCGAGTTGCAGCCGGCGTTCACGTGGGGCACGGCGGGCGCGTACATCGTGCGCGACGACGGGCGGCGCGTGTTCGACCTCTCGCTGGCGAAGAAGTTCCCGATCGTGGAAGGACAGTCGCTCGAAGTCCGGGCGGAGTTCTTCAACATCCCGAACACGACGATGTTTGGTGCGCCGGGTTCGGGCGGCTACGTGATCAATACGCCGAC
>CAYMTH010000821.1:0-2608 GCA_964393235.1 uncultured Solibacteraceae bacterium
GCCGCCTCGGCCGCCCCCCGGCCCTTCGCCGTGCCGCCGCCCCCGCCCCGCGCCCCCGGATCGGTCGCCTACGGCGGCCCACCCAAACAACAATCGGTCAAAAAACCCGGCTCCGAATACGTGGGAAACATCGTCAACCACCCGAAATATGGCCGCGGTACCGTCCTCCGCCAAGAAGGCGCTGGCGAGGATGCTAAACTGACCATTAGCTTCCCAGGCTATGGCCTAAAAAAGCTCATAGCTAAATTGGCAGGACTGAAACTCTAAGAATGAATACGACCAACGTTACCGACAAAGCAGAACGCAAAGAACTGAAGCGCAAGGCCCGCAAGGAAGCGGCGCCCAAAGCGAAACGCCCCGAAGGCGTCGCGCGCGGCGACAATAAGAAGAAGGTCAAGAAGCTCAGCAAGGGCCAGAGCCGCAAGCGCTAACGCGTTCCCGGGCGGCGCTCCCCGCCGCCCGCCTACATACTGCCATCGGAGGCCGCATGTCCGGCTTGTTTCGTACCAAGAGCATCGACGCGCTGATCGGGGATTCGGAACAGCAGGGGCGGAGTCTGCACCGTACGCTAGGTCCCTGGAGCCTCACCGCTCTCGGGATCGGAGCCGTTATTGGTGCCGGCATCTTCACCCTCACCGGCACGGCCGCCGCGGGCCAAACCCTCACCGTCCCCTCGGTGCTGCACGCCCCCATTCTCGATCTGCTCTGGAATGGAGGCAGCGCCATGTCTTCGATCGGACGCCCCGGCGCCGGCCCCGGCGTCGCGCTGTCGTTTATCCTCGTCGCCATCGCCTGCAGCTTCGCGGCCCTCTGCTACGCCGAACTGGCGTCCATGATCCCCGTCGCCGGCAGCGCCTACACCTATGCCTATGCAACCCTCGGTGAGATCGTCGCCTGGATCATCGGCTGGGACCTCATCCTCGAATACGCCGTCTCCAACATGGCCGTCGCCGTCGGCTTCTCCGCCTACTTCAACGCCATCCTCGACGCCCTGTTCGGCTTCCACCTGCCCCGCGAGCTCTCCGAACCCATCCTGGTCGGCGGCCAGCTCTCGGGCGCCTGGTTCAACTTCCCCGCCCTGCTCATCATCATGCTCCTCACCTGGATCCTCGTTCGGGGAGCCCGCGAGTCGGCCGGAGCCAACGCCCTCATGGTGGTCATCAAGCTCGCCGCCATCCTGCTGTTCATCTTCGGCGCCGCCCGCGCCGTCAACACCGCCAACTGGCACCCCTTCATGCCCAACGGCGTGACCGGCGTCCTCTCCGGCGCCGCCATCGTCTTCTTTACCTACATTGGGTTTGACTCGGTTTCCACCGCCGCCGAAGAGTGCAGGAACCCCCGCCGCGACCTTCCGCTCGGCATCTTCATGACCCTGCTCGTCTGCGCCTTCCTCTACGCCGGCGTCGCCCTCGTCCTCACCGGCATCGCCGACTGGCGCACCCTCGGCTCGGCCGCCCCGGTGGCGGATGCGCTGAAGGCCATCGGCTTCGACGGACTCCGCTCCGTCGTCAGCGTCGGCGCCGCCATCGGCATGATCAGCTCGCTCATGGTCTTCCAGTACGGCCAGGCCCGCGTCTGGTTCGCGATGAGCCGGGACCGCCTGCTGCCCGATATGTTCTCGCGGGTCCACCCGCGCTTCCGCACCCCGCACGTCTCGACGTGGGTCGCCGGCCTTGTCGTCGGCATCCCGGCCGGCATCCTCGACATCGGCACCCTCGCCGACCTGGCGAACATCGGCACCCTCTTCGCCTTCGCCCTGGCCTCGGCCGGCGTCATCGTGCTGCGCAAGACCCAGCCCGAACGCGAGCGCGGCTACCGCGTCCCGTGGGTCCCCGTGCTGCCCGCCATCAGCATCGCGATGTGCCTGATCCTGATGCTCAGCCTCCCGCTCGAGACCTGGATCCGCTTCTTCGTCTGGCTGTTCCTCGGCCTCGGCGTCTATTTCGGCTACAGCCGCAAACGCGCTGCCGAAATCGTGTAACACATTGCGCCCTTGATTCGCCATATACTGGTCGAGCGCCGGAATCCCGGCGAAGCGAACACGATTCAAGGAGCAACACGGTGAAAGCTTTGAAGTTTACCTTCGCTGGCCTTTTCCTGGCAGCGGCTGTGCTTTCGGCGGGCGAGAAGCCCTCGGCCGAACACGTGAAGTGGATGAAGGACCTGGCCGCGCAGAACGGCGCGATCCGCAAGGGCGTCGACGTCGAGAAGAACGCCAAGGACATGCAGGCCACGTTGAAGCAGGTCGGCGCGTTCTGGAAGACCCGGAACTCGGAAGTCGCCTCGAAGTCCTGCGGCCAGTCCTTTAAGGGTGCCGCGGCCCTGCTCGAAGCGGGCGGCGACAAGGATAAGCAGATGGCCGCGATGAAGATGATCGGCGGCGGCTGCAAAGGCTGCCACGACGCTCACCGCGTGAAGATCTCCGACACCGAAAACGAGATCAAGTAAACCGGCTCCAATCAAGCCAGCGAACGGCGGCTGTGATAGCTTGGGGGTCACCCATGCGATTCCGCCGCCGTTCCCTTTTGCAGGGCGCCGCGGCGGCCGTCCCGCTCGCGGGACAGGCCGCCGGCGCCTGGTCCCCCGCCCTTCCCGCCGCCGTCACCCG
>CAYMTH010000822.1:0-2607 GCA_964393235.1 uncultured Solibacteraceae bacterium
GCCGAGTTCGGCCCCGGCCCCCTGCCCGGGACGATCCTGCTCACCCACCGCCACCCCGATCATATCTGTGGCGCCGCGCGTCTCTCGGCCGAGTTCGGCTGGCCCATCGCTGCCCCCGCCCAAACCGCCGCCGTCCTCGAAGCCGGCGACGAGGAAGGCGCCGGCCTCACCCAGGCGCAGGCCAATGGCGGCTACCCCGCCGAGCTCCGCCTCCCGCCCGCCAAGGTCTCCCGCATCGTCGAACACGGCGTTCCACTCACCCTCGAGGGCTTCGACATCGAACCCGTCCACGTCCCCAGCCACTCCGCCGACTCCTTCGCCTATCTCTTCACCCACGACGGCCTCCGCTGCTGCGTCACCGGCGACATCGTCTTCTACGGCGGCATCGTCGGCCTCATCAACACACCCGATTCCTCCCTCACCGCCTACCGCGACAACCTGCCCCGCCTCGCCGGCCGCGAGATCGACGCCCTCCTCCCCGGCCACGGCCTCTTCACCCTCGAAGGCGGCCAGCGCCACATCGATGTCGCCCTCCGCGAACTCAACCAGGGATTCGTCCCCCGCTGCATCGGCCAGGGAGACCATATCTTCTAAATGAACACCCCCTGTCTGCCCGCCGCAAGGATCGATTCATCCTGCGCGTAATGGAGCGCATCGCCGCCTCCGGCACGAAGATGGTCCTCGCCACCTCTTCCGGCAACACCGGCGCCGCCCTCGCCGCCTATTCCGCCCGCGCCGGCGTCCGCTGCGTCATCGCCGTCAATCCCAGCGCCCCACAAGGCAAGGTCGCCCAGATGCGCGCCCACGGCGCCGTCGTCGTCCGCATCCCCGATTTCACCGTCGACCCCGCCGTCACCGACCACGTCATGGCCGCCCTCCGCGCCCACAGCGAGCGCCACGGCGTCCCCCTCGTCGTCTCCGCCTTCCGCTACTGCCCCTACGGCATGGAAGGAGTCGCCACGATCGCCGATGAACTGCTCGACCTCGACCCCGCCCACGTCTTCGTCCCCGTCGGCGGCGGGGGCCTCTACGCCGCCGTCGCCCGCGGCTTCGCCCGCGCCGGCCGCAAAACGAAGGTCCACGCCGTCCAGCCCGCCGGCTGCGGCACGGTCGTCGACGCCTGGCGCGCCGGCCGCCGCGAAGCCGCCCCCGCCTCCGGCACCACCGCGATCTCCGGCCTCTCGGTCCCCATCGACATCGACGCCTCGCTCGCCCTCGGCCTGCTGTACGAAAACGGAGGGCAGGGAATCGCGGTCACCGACGACGAGGTCCTCGCCGCCCAGCGCCGCCTGCTCCGCGAGGAGGGCGTCTTCTGCGAACCCGCCGGCGCCACCGCCGCCGCCGGCTGGCTCCGCGCCGTCGCCGCCGGGACCATCGACCCCGCCGAACGCGCCGTCTGCCTCGTCACCGGCCACGGCGGCAAGGACCCCGATTCCATCCTCGCCGCGGCCCAACTCGTCGACTCCCCTCTCGTCCCCGCCGCCCAAATGGAGGATTGGCTCAATCATGCTTAAAGACCGCGTCTACATCGTCACCGGCGGCGCCACCGGCATCGGCCTCGGCATCACCCGCAAGCTCATCGAATACGGCGCCCGCGTCGCCGTCGTCCAGCCCGCCCGCGTCGATATCGAGATCGAAGGCGCGCGCCAGTTCCTCGGCGACGTCCGCACCCCCGAAACCTGGTTTCCCGAAATCCTCGCCGCCTACGACGGCCGCCTCGACGGCTTGGTCAACAATGCGGCCATCACCGGCTCCATCGCCCTCGCCCCGTTCCTCGAAGCCTCCCGCGAGCACATCGACACCATGATCGGCGTCAACCTCGTCGGGCCCGTGCTCTGCTCCCAGCTCGCCGCCCGCCACTGGGTCGCCACCGGCACCCCCGGCGCCATCGTCCATATCGCCAGCGTCGGCAGCTTCGCCGCCCAGGAAAACGCGTCGCTCTACTGCGCCACCAAGGCCGCCCTCGCCTCGCTCGCCCAAGGCATGGGCCTCGACCTCGCCGTCCACAACATCCGCGTCAACGCCGTCGCCCCCGGCGAAATCGGCACTGTCGCGAGCAAGGACGTGAAGCCCGCCCGCTACTCCCGTGTCACCCCGCTCGGCCGCAAAGGCCGGCCCGAAGAGATCGGCGAAGCCGTGGCCTTCCTGCTGAGCGACCGCGCGTCTTTCATCACCACCGAAACCCTCGTCGTCGACGGCGGCTACCTGAGTTACTAACCATGCGTTTCATCGATTCCGACACCAACTTTCCCATCAGCTCCGCCGTCGTCCACAACGGCCGCGTCTTTGAGGCGGTCGTCACCGGCATCCCCGACGGCGAATCGAAGCCTGTCCCCGGCGGCGCCGCCGCCGAGATGCGCGAGATCTTCCGCCAGTTGGATATTCTCTTGGCCGAAGCCGGCATCGACCGCCGCGCCGTCTGTACCGCGCGCCTCTACCTGCAGGACGTCCGCGCCGAAATCGCCCAGGTGAACGTGGTGTGGAAAGAGTACTTCGGCGATCACCCGGTCGTCCGCCGCGCCTACGGCGTCGAGCTCCAGTCCGGCATGCGCGTCGAAGCCGCCTTTACCGCGGAACTGCCCTAGCTAGAACGCCCGCACGGGCAGC
>CAYMTH010000823.1:0-2603 GCA_964393235.1 uncultured Solibacteraceae bacterium
GGGAGGGGGAGATCCAGAGGGCCTTGAAGTTGACTTTGGGGCCGGGGGCGACGTCGATGCGGCAGACGATGTCTTCGGGGGTGGGGGAGAGGCGGCAGCCGACGGGGGTATCGGGATCGAGGAGGACGAACTCGACGGTATCGGGGCCGGTGGGGTCGGGGGCGTTCTGCAGGCGGACTTTGCAGGGGCGTTTGGTGTGGCCGGGGAGGAATTGGAGGAGGCAGTCGCTGGCGAGGACGGGGGAGGAGAGGATGGTTTTGGCGCCGGTGGAGGGGGCGGGCGAGGAGAGGATGAGGTTGAGGGTGATGAGCTCGCCCTGGTAGTAGGGGACCTTCATCGGCTCAATCCAGACGAGGGAGGCGAAGCCGACGAGGGGTAGGGGGCGGATCTTGAAGGCGGCGGTGAGGAGGCCGCCGAGGGCCGGGAAGCAGCCTTCGCAGTTGTCGGTGATTTCGATTTTGGCGTCGCCGCCGTTATCGAGGCCGCCGGCGCCGCAGAAGAGGTAGGCGTCGGTAAAGGCGACCTGCTTGCCGGGCGCCATGAAGATGAAGTGTTCGCCGTCGGGGCAGAGTTCGGCGTGGACGAAGGCGTCGGACTTGATACCGATGCGAATGCCGTTGCCGGCGGCGGGGCGGTCGGCTTTGACGCGGATGCGGATTTTATCGCCGGGGTAGTAGCCTTCCTTGGCGTCGGGGCGGGTGGCGGGGGAATCGAACTGGACGCGGACGGGGGGCTGGACGGTGAGTTTGGCGAGTTTGCCGCGGACGTTGCAGTTTTCGACGTCGACGAGGGTGACTTCGACGACTTTGTCCTGGTTGTCGGTGGGGCCGAAGAGGGAGGCGGAGATGCGGGCGTCGACGCGGAGTTCGCGCTGGGAGGCGTGGAACGGGACGGGGATGTCCTGGTCGAAGGCGGTGGAGCGGAGGACGAGGGAGCCGGGTTTTTCGGGGAGTTCCTCGCTGGAGATGAGAAAGCCGATTTCCTCGTCGACGTCGTATTTGGGCTTGACGGGCTGAACGGGGTCCTTCGAGGCGAAGCCGAAGGAGGGGGTGAGGCCGGTCATGCGGGCGGCGATTTTGTAGCCGAAGGGGTTGGCTTTGGGGTCGATGTCGCCGACGGAGGAGGAGTCGATGTGGACGGCGTAGAGGCCGGTTTTATTGATGAGGGTGACGTTGACGGTTTGGCGGAGCTGGACGGTTTTGGCGGCGAAGACGACTTCGACGGGTTCGCGGAAGCCTGGGGAGGAGAGCTGGACCTTGCACTTTTCCTTGGGGGAGGCGGAGAGCTGGACGGTGACGGAGGCGCGGTCGCCGGGGTAGAACTCGGCCTTGTTCCCCATGGGCTTGGTGGGGAAGGAGACGAGCAAGGGGATGGAGAAGGTGATTTCGCCTTCGGCCTTGCAGTTGGTGATGGGGTCGACGATTTTGGCGGTGTAGGTACCGGCCTCGAGGGGAAGGGTGACGCCGGGGTGGGAGTGTGTGACGGGGGGCGCGGAGGGGGGATTGACGGTGATTTTGCCGCCGCGGAAGCCGGTGGACTGGACGGTGAAGGAGGCGTTGTTGGGGACGGTGCCGGTGCAATCGAAGTTGACGGTGACGCGGTCGCCGGGGCGAAGGGAATCGAGGGGTTTATCGAAGGGGGGATCGGAGAAGGCGTAGCGGGTGCCGACCTTGAAGCCGAACTCGGTCTTGCCTTTGAGGTGTTTGCACTGTTTTTCGTTGAAGAAGCCTTTGGATTTGGCGTTCTTGACGTTGGTGATTTTGCACTCGTACTCGCCAGGGTCGGCGACGAGGGTGACGTCGACCTCGTGTTTGGTTTTGCCGGCGGGGATGGTGACCTTCTGGGTCTTTTGGGTGAAGCCGTCGCACTCGATGGTCACTTCGACGGCTTTGGTAGATTTGCCGGAGAGTTCGAGCTTTAGCTTGAGGGTTTCGCCGGAGACGAGCTGGTCGAGGCGTTTTTCGAGGGGCTGGGGGGCGAAGGCGGCGGCGATGACGAGTTCGAAGGTGGGATCGAATTTGAAGAAGCCGCCACCGACGCTGCAGTTATTGCCCGAGCGGAGGCGGAGCTTGTATTCCTTGGCGTTCTGGACGAAGGTGATGGGGGCGGAGATGATGAGGGAAGGCTGACCGGCGGGGACGGTGACGGGGACGTCGGGGGTAGTGAAGCCCTGGGAGTGGATGGTGAAGGAGATGGGCGTGGTGGGCGGTTCGGAGAGTTCTACGCGGACGCGGTCCTCTTCGCCGGCGACGAGTTCGCCGAGGGGTGTATCAAAGGGTTCTTTGGGGAAAGATACTTTAACCTGGGTGGGCATAGGGCGGGTCTAAATGAGCACGTCGCCGGCGCCGAATTGTTCTTCGATGGCGCGGGCGGAGGCTTTGTTCAATCCTTCAATTTTTTGTTCGGGGGGAAGCTTGAGGCGGAGAATAGGGCCGGCCCAAGGGCAGAAGGCGTCGAAGCGACGGCCGAAGCGGGCCATGAGTTCGAGGTAGACTTCGACGTGTTCGTCGGAGGTGAGGCCGTAGTCGGCGGCGTAGTCGATGCCGTCGAGGATGAACTGGTGGGTTTCTTCCTGGGTGAGGTCGTCGAAGGTGGCGGGGAAC
>CAYMTH010000824.1:0-2599 GCA_964393235.1 uncultured Solibacteraceae bacterium
GGGGCGCTGGTGTGGGCGATGTAGCCGAGATCGAAAACGATGCCGGTGGCGCCGGTGGCGAAGACGGAGTCAGAGACACGGCACATTTTGCCGCGGGGGCAGAGGCCTCCCTTAACGTAGGGCGGGTCGACGGTTTCGGTGCCGATGGAAACGGGACTGGTGGTGCGGACGGGCTGGTAGTAGGTCACGCCGTCAAGGACTCCCTGTTTGCCGGAGCAGTGGCTGTTGGTGACGAAGCCGGGGACGTTCTGGCGGACGGCGACGAAGCCGAGCGTGCAGAGGTAGTTGGAGAAGTGGATCTGGACGCCGCCGGGGATGGGGCGGACTTCATTGCGGAGGGTGGTGGCGAGCTGGACGATGGGCTCGGTTTCGATGACGTCGACGAGATGGGAGAGGATGCCGAGGGCGGGGAGTTTTTCGCGGACGATGGGCTCGACGTCGCGGTCGACGACGGCGACTTTGAGGCGGCCGGTCGCTTCGTCGGCATCGGTGTAGACGACGCCGGCGATTTCGAAGACGGGGAGGAGCCGCTGGTGGAGGACCTCGAGGGCGCGGGGGCTTTGGGCCTGGAGGGCGGGGAGGAGAAGCGCCAGGGCGGCGAGGAGCGGACGGATGCGGGTCAACAAGGGTAGATACCTCCTGAGTTCACCCGAAGTGTAGGGCGAATCGCTGAGGGTGTCGACTCGTAGTATTACGGGGATCAGTAGGACTGGAGGCGGGCGTGGGCGGCGCGGAGGTGGGCGGGCATGTCGGCGGGCGGGCCGCCGATTTCGAGGACGAGGGCGCCTTTGTAGTTGATTTCGTTGAGGGTCTGGTAGAGGCGGGGGTAGTCGACGAAGTTGTGGACGAGGGGTTTGTGTTCGACCCAGGTGGCGGGGTCGATGTCGTGGACGTGGAGGTGGAAGATTTTGGGGCCGAGTTTGCGGAGGATGGCGTTGGTGGTGTCGTTGTAGGCCTGGATGGAGGCGGGGAGGGCGCGGTGTTCGGCGGGGATGCGGGCGAGTTCGGCGAAGCGGCCCTGGTGGCCGACGTCGATGGTGGCGCCGGCGTTGGGGTGGTTGACGGCGTGGATGAAGGCGACGAAGTCGTCGACGGAGTGGGGGAAGCCGGTTTCGATGGCGATGCGCATTTTGTGGCGGGCGGCGGCTTCGACCCAGCGGGCGATGGTTTCGACGTATTCGGATTTGCGGGTTTGCCAGTTGGCTTGCGGGAGGGGTTGGGGGTGGAGGACGGCGACGGAGGCGCCGAACCAGGCGGAGCCTTCGATGGCGGTGTCGACGGCGTGGATGGCGCGCTGCTTTTCGGCGGGGTCGGGGGAGAGCCAGTTGAGGCCGGAGTAGGGGAGGTGGGTGGTGACTTGTTTGAAGGGTTTTAGATCGGCCTTGATCTGGCGTTTCTGGGCTTCGCTGAGCTGGTCGAACTGGAAGCCGGGGAAGACTTTGGGGGTGGGCTCGGGGCGGCCCATGGGGTGGATTTCGATGACCTCGAAGCGGAGCTCGCGCAGGAGGGCGATGGCCTGGGAGAGGCTGTAGCCCTGGACGGCGGTGTTGGCGCCGATGGGCCAGCGGCGGCGGGCTTTGGCGGCGTGGGCGGCGGCGGTGGCGGCGAGGAGGAGGGCGCGGCGGGTCATCAGTAGTTGGGCGAATCGGGTAGGGGATTTCCGGGGTGACAGGCACCTAGGGGAAGTCCGAGGCGTTGGCGGGCGTCGTCGAGCATGGCGGCGGTGCGGGTGGCGCCGGCGCGGGTGACGCCGAGGGCGCGGACGGCGAGCAGGGCGTCGAGATCGCGGACGCCGCCGGCCGCCTTCACCTGGACGTGCGCGGCGCTGTGCTTGCGCATCAGGATCAGGTCCTCATGCGTCGCGCCGGTGGGGGCGTAGCCGGTCGAGGTTTTTACCCAGTCGGCGTTCAACTCGCTGCAGATCTCGCAGAGGCGGATCTTCTGCTCGTCGTTGAGATAGGCGTTCTCGAAGATCACTTTGACCTTCTGGCCGGCGGCGTGGGTTTCTTCGACCACGGTTTGGATATCGTTTTTCACGTAGTCCCAGCGGCCGGAGAGGACGGCGGAGATGTTGACGACCATGTCGAGCTCCTGGCCGCCATCGGCGAGGGCCTGGCGGGTTTCGAAGAGCTTTACGGCTGTCGTGTGGCCGCCGTGGGGGAAGCCGATGGTGGTGCTGGCCTTGACGTCGGTGCCCATGAGGCGGTTGGCGCAGTGGCGGAGGGCATAGGGGAGGATGCAGACGCTGGCGACGTCGTAGTCGATGGCGAGCTGGATGCCGGCGTCGAGGGCCTCGAAGGTCAGGGAGGGATTGAGCAGAGAGTGGTCAATCATCTTGGCGACGTCGGCGTAGGTGAAGTTGGTCATAGGGGCAGGAGGTCCTGGGAGATATTGTGGAACGATTCGCGGAGCCAGGTGACGAAGGGCTGGCCGTTGAGGGGGAAGTCGGCGGTGGGCTGGGGGAGGAGGACGTCGAAGGTGCCGTCCTTGATGCCTTTGGCGGCGAGGTCGTCGGGGGTGAGGGGGAGGTGGGGGCGGGGATGGAGGGGGAGGGCGGCGAGGCGCTCGTGGTGGAGGTGCTGGGCTTCGAACTCGGCGG
>CAYMTH010000825.1:0-2598 GCA_964393235.1 uncultured Solibacteraceae bacterium
CGCCGCCCACCGAGATGAGCGAGATATAGGTATGCGACAGGCCGGAGTAGGCCGTCGGCCAGGTCGGGTCCATGCGCACCACCGCTTCGTGGAGCAGTCGTGCCTCGCGAACGGCGGCCGGGGTCATCTGCATGTGCAGCGCCGAGGCCTGGCGGAAGGTGCGGTTGGCGGCGGCGCGTCGGTCGCGGGCGGCGGCGGGTTTGTTGATGAACTGCCAGTAGCCGAGGGCGGCGAGCACGACTGCGGCGGCGCCGATCGCCAGCCACCGTTTCTTTGGCGGCGGCGCTTCGGGAAGGGCCGGCCCGGCGGCCGAGCCGATTTCGGGGACGTAGGTGCCCTTGGGCAGTTCGATCCGGATGGGATCGTTTTTGCCGTCGGTGGCATAATAATCGCGCAACCGGGAGCGGAGGCGGCTGGCCTCGACGCGGACGATCGGGTCCTCGCGCGGGTCATAATCGGCCTGGCGGCGGTAGGCGGCGACGCCGATATCGGTCTCGCGGGTGCTCTCGCCGGCGAGGCGGCGTTCGACGACAAACCGGAGGAAGGCGCTCTGCTTTTCGGCCCGCACGAAGGCCGCCGAAGACAGGATCCGGTCCAGGCAGGCGCGAATTTCGTCGCTTCCAGGCACGTTAGCCATCGATTCGTCCAATGTAACCATACGCTGGAATGCCTCCGCAAGTTCCTCAAAAGATTCAATGTAACCTCAGGTAACCATCCGGAAATCCGATGTAACCAGGTAGTTTCCGGAGACTTTCTTTCCTTTGGTTCGTTTGTCGGGGCAAACTCGCCTCTGAGGAAACGGGCGCTATGAACTGGAGACTGCTAGCGGTGCTGTTGATTGCCTTGACCGTCGTATCCTCGTTGGCGTGGGCCTATCGCAGCCGGACCTCCCCTAAGACAGACAGGCAAACGGAGAGTCTGGCTGTAGGGCCCGCCGAGACATGGGAAGCGCCGAATTGACCGGCGGGCGTCCGGGGGGCAAAATCGAAGTTGAGGGGCACGAAACGGCCTCTCGTTTGCGATAATTCTTTATATGCTTACTCGGACCGCCGCGGCCGACGGGTCTGGCCTTAACCGATTTGCGACCCGCCAGTTGGACCGCGCGACGCTGGTGCACGCGCTGCGGGTGATGCAGACTTCCCGGCGGATCGACGACCGCGAGGTGCTGCTCAAACGCCAGAACCGGATCTTCTTCCAGGTCTCCGGCGCCGGGCACGAGGCGATCCAAACGGCGGCCGGCCTCTACCTGCGGCCGGGCTTCGACTGGTTCTACCCCTATTACCGCGACCGCGCGCTGGCGCTGGCGTGCGGCATCACGCCGAAGATGATGATGCTGCAGGCGGTGGGCTCCGGCGAGGACACGCAGTCGGGCGGGCGGCAGATGCCATCGCACTGGTCGAGCCGGGAACTGCACGTCGTCACCGGGTCGTCGCCGACCGGGTCGCAGTACGTGCAGGCGGTCGGGTGCGCGCACGCCGGCAAGCTGCTCTACCCCGAATCGGACGAAGTGACGCTGGTGACCTCCGGCGACGGCGCCACCAGCGAAGGCGAGTTCTGGGAAGCGCTCAACGCCGCCTGCCTGGAAAAGCTGCCGATCATCTTCCTCATCGAAGACAACGGCTTCGCCATCTCCGTGCCGGTCGAGTACCAGACGCCGGGCGGCAACATCTCGAAACTGCTGTCGGGCTTCCCGAGCCTGCTGCGGCTGGAAATCAACGGCTCGGACTTCGTCGCCTCCTGGAACGCGATGGAAGAGGCCGCCGCGCACTGCCGCGCCGGCGTCGGCCCGGCGTTGATCCACGCTCACTGCATCCGCCCCTACTCCCATTCGCTTTCCGACGACGAGCGCAACTATAAGACCGAAGCCGAGCGCGCCGAAGAGGCCACGCGCGACCCGCTCACGCTCTTCCCGGCCTGGCTGAAGGCCAACGGCTACCTCGACGACGCCGAGATCGAGGCCCTCTACGCCGAGATCGAACGCGAGATCGAAGAAGCCACCGACTATGCGCTCAACGCCCCGCCGCCCGACCTCGGCACGGCCATGCGCTTCCTCTATTCGCCGGCCGTCGACCCGACCTCGCCCCGCTTCGAAATCGAGCCGCACTTCACCGGCGAGCCGCGCACGATGGTCGATTCCATCAACCTGACGCTGGCCGAGGAGATGGCGCGGGATCCGCGCGTCGTCGTCTTCGGCGAGGACGTGGCCGACTGTTCGCGCGCCGAAAACCTCTCCGAGGTGAAGGGCAAGGGCGGCGTCTTCAAGGCCACGCTCGGGCTGCAGCGCCAGTTCGGCTCGAAACGCTGTTTCAACACGCCGATCGCCGAGGCCTGCATCGCCGGCCGCGCCATCGGCATGTCGACCCGCGGCATGAAGCCCGTCGCCGAGATCCAGTTCTTCGACTACATCTGGCCGGCGATGATGCAGATCCGCGACGAGATGGCCAACATCCGCTGGCGGTCCAACAACGGCTTCTCCTGCCCGGCCGTCATCCGCGTGCCCATCGGCGGCTACCTCACCGGCGGCGCGGTCTACCACAGCCAGTGCGGCGAGGTGGCATTCACCCACATCCCCGGCCTGCGCGTCGTCTTCCCGTCGAA
>CAYMTH010000826.1:0-2594 GCA_964393235.1 uncultured Solibacteraceae bacterium
AAAGACGGGGCCGCTCTTCCCGCCGCCGGCGGCAAGGCGCCCCGCATCCGCGTGCCCCGCCAACGGCAGGGAAAGAGCCGGAAGTTCGCCCTCACAATTGGCTGACCAATAGCCTGGACAAACTCCGGCGCGACAAGCGATCCTGCAGGTTCTCGAGCATCCACCCTCGACGCCCCACCCAAACCGGACTCGGCGACAATCGGATCCGAGCTGGCCGGTGCGAACGCCCCCCGGAACCCGCCCTACCGCATCGCCTTCTCCACCGCCCGCTTCCAGCCCGCCCACTTCGCCTCCCGGACCGACGCCGCCATCTTCGGCTCAAACGTCCGCTCCGCGCGCCAGAACGACTCCACCTCCTTCACCGACGTCCAGTACCCCGTCGCCAACCCCGCCAGCAGCGCCGCCCCCAACGCCGTCGTCTCCGGATCCGCCGGCCGCACCACCGGCCGGTCCAGAATGTCGGCCTGGAACTGCATCAGGAAGTTGTTCGCCGCCGCCCCGCCGTCCACCCGCAACTCGGCCAGCCGCGCCCCGCTGTCGCCCTCCATCGCCTCAATCAACTCCCGCGTCTGATACGCCATCGATTCCAGCGTCGCCCGCACAATCTCCGCCCGCCCCGAACCCAGCGTCAATCCCGTAATCTCCGCCCGCGCCTCCGCTTTCCAGTGCGGCGCCCCCAGCCCCACGAACGCCGGCACAACATACACCCCTCCCGAATCCGCAACCGACTCGGCCAGCGTCTCCGACTCCGGCGCCGCCGCCAGAATCCCCAGCTTGTCCCGCAGCCACTGCACCGCCGCCCCGGCAATGAAAATACTCCCCTCCACCGCAAACTGCGCCTGCCCGCTCACCGACGCCGCCCGCGTCGCCAGCAGCCGGTTCTTCGACACCGGTTCGTGATCCCCCGCGTGCAGCAGCGCGAAACACCCCGTCCCATACGTGTTCTTCGAAAGCCCCTTGGCAAAACACGCCTGCCCCGCCAGCGCCGCCTGCTGATCGCCCGCGATCCCCGCAATGGGCACCTCCGCCCCGAACACCGCCGCGTCGGTATGGCCCACCACCGCCGCGCTCGGCACAATCCGCGGCAGCATCGCCTTCGGCACCTCGAGCAGCCGTAGCAGCTCGTCGTCCCACTCCCCGCTGCCCAGATTCATGAGCATCGTCCGCGACGCGTTCGTCGGGTCGGTCACATGCACCCGCCCGCCCGTCAACTTCCAGATCAGCCACGTGTCGATGTTGCCGAACAGCAGGTCGCCGTTGGCCGCCTTCGCCCGCGCGCCCTCGACGTTGTCGAGAATCCACGCAATCTTCGTGCCGGAGAAGTAGGCATCGACAACAAGCCCGGACCGCCGCGTGATCTCGGCCGCCTGTTCAGCCAGTTCCCGGCACCGCCCGGCCGTACGCCGGCACTGCCACACGATCGCCGGCGCCACCGGCTCCCCCGTCGCGCGATCCCACACAACGGTGGTCTCTCGCTGGTTCGTAATCCCGATCGCGGTCACCTCGCCCGGCGCCAGCCCCGCCAGCCCCAGCGCGTTCCGCACCGCCGTCAACTGCGACTCCCAGATCAGCGTCGCGTCCTGCTCCACCCACCCCGGTTGCGGGAAATGGGAGACCGTCGGAACGGCCGCCAGCGAGATCCGCCGCGCCTCCCGGTTGTACAAAGCGGCGCGCGCCGACGTGGTTCCTTCATCGAGAGAGAGAATATAGGCCATCGGGGTGATTATAATGTCGATATATGTTCTTCCGCCGCGAGAAGCAGCAGCCAATCACTTTTTCCGATCGCTTGAGCGCCGCCCGTAACGCCGGATTCACGGTGGACGGCAACCTGGTTTCCCGCCGCGGCCTCGCCGCCCGGGTCGCCGAAGCCGAAGGCGGACAGGCTGTCATCGAAGAGTCCGGCCTCCTCCTCCACGGGAAAGAACTCGCCCGCCTCGTGCACGGCGGCTACCAGATGTTCTTCGTCACCCGCGACGGCCACAAGCACGCCGCCCTCGCCGATCACCTCAAGGCCCTCCACGCCTTCACCGAAGATCTCACCGAAGCCCTCGGCGCGACGTCGATGTACAACAACGGCCTCGGCACCATCTGCACCGGCCACCTCTACGACCGCGTCAAGGACCGCGACCACGGCGCCCACAAGCAGCCCTGGGAATAGCCCCCTACCGCAGCAGCACCGCGAGCCACTCTTCCGGCGACGGCGTCCCCGTCCCGGTCGTCTTCTCGCCGGCCAATAGCCCTTCGAACTTCCGCCACTGCCCCGCCGTGCCCGGGTTTGTTTTCGCGCGCATCACCTCGCTGCCCGCCTTCGCCCGCGCCACGTCCCCCCGCAGATAGGCCCGCAGCGCTCCGACCGCCTCCGCCGGAAATGGCAGCCCAGGCGGCGGCGCCACGTCTTCGAGCAGGCTCGCCAGCAGCCCCGTTTCGATCGACGCCGGGTCCATCTCCCGCCGCAACTGCGCCGCCAACCCGAAATCCCGCTGGTGCAGCGCGATAAGTGCCCGTAAAAACAACGCTTTACCCCGCTCGGAGGACTGAGCCGCCTCGCCCAGTTTCGCCAGGATCCACGTCGCCAGCTCGACGTCGTCGCTCGC
>CAYMTH010000827.1:0-2592 GCA_964393235.1 uncultured Solibacteraceae bacterium
CCCCACCGCCTGCCCGTCAGGACGGAACCCTGACCGAAAGACCGGGGAACCCGGGCAGCGGCGTGAAAACCAAAGTTCACGGATCAAGACCTTTTGCGCCAGCCGGTTCGGTATCGCCGCCGGCTGACGCGAAAGGTCTTTCGTACGTCAGGAGACAACTACACCGATGAACCGCATGAAAACCTACCTGCTGCTGGCCGCACTGACCAGCCTTCTGCTCTTCGCCGGACAGGCCATGGGCGGACGGTCCGGTCTCATGCTCGCACTTGCCTTCGCCGTCGTCATGAACGTCGGCTCCTACTGGTTCTCCGATTCCATCGTGCTCCGCATGCATGGCGCCCAGGAGATCGGCCCCAGCGACGCCCCCGAAATCTACGCCATGGTCCAGCGCCTCGTCCAGAAGGCCAATATCCCCATGCCGCGCCTCTACGTCATCCCCGATGACTCCCCCAACGCCTTCGCCACCGGCCGCAGCCCCGCCAAGGGAGCCGTCGCCATGACCGAGGGCATCCTCCGCATCCTCTCGCCCGACGAACTCGAAGGCGTCATCGCCCACGAACTCGCCCACATCGCCCACCGCGACACGCTCATCATGACCGTCTCGGCCACCATCGCCGGCGCGCTCAGCTCCCTCGGCAACATGGCCATGTGGGGCGCCATGATGGGCGGCGGCCGCTCGCATGACGAAGAGGAGGGCGGCCACCCCGCCGCCATGCTGGTCAGCGCCATCGTCGCGCCCTTCGCCGCCATGCTCATCCAGATGGCCATCTCCCGCTCCCGCGAGTACATGGCGGATGAAGCGGCCGCGCGCTACTCCGGCAAGCCCTGGGCCCTCGCCAACGCCCTCCGCAAGATCGAAGGCTGGGCGCAGCGCATCCCCATGGAGTCCGGCACCCCGGCCACCGCGCACCTCTATATCTCCAACCCCTTCTCCGGCGGCTTAGCCAGCCTCTTCAGCACCCATCCGCCGACCGCTGAACGCGTTGCCCGCCTCGAGCGGATGGGGCACGCGGCATGATCGCCGCCTCCCTTCCCAACGTCGCGCTCTTCCCGTTCGACGAGTATTGGTGGTTCTACCTCGTATTCACGGCCGCGGTCCTGCTCCTTCTGGTGCTGGACCTCGGCCTTTTTCATCGCAAGGCCCACACCGTCTCGTTCTCTGAGGCCGGCCTCTGGGTCGTCGTCTGGGTCGCCCTCGCCCTCGCCTTCTGCTTCGGCCTCTACCAATACTCCCTCGCCAATTTCGCCGAAAACACGCGCCTGTTATCGGTCCCCGGCTTCAACCCCGCCGCCGCCGCCCGCCAGGTCGCCCTCGAATTCCTCACCGGCTACGTCCTCGAAGAATCGCTCTCCGTCGACAACATGTTCGTCTTCGTCGTCGTCTTCGGCTTCTTCGGCATCCCGCAGCAGTTCCAGCACCGCGTCCTGTTCTTCGGCATCGTCGGCGCGCTCGTCTTCCGCGCCCTCTTCATCGCCCTCGGCTCGGCGCTGCTCCAGTTTCAGTGGATGATCCTCGTCTTCGGCGCCATCCTCATCGTCACCGGCATCAAGATGATGTTCTCCTCCGACGAAGCCATCGACCCCGAACACAACAAAATCCTCAAGGCCGTCCGCCGCTTCATCCCCATCACCGACGTCCTCCACGGCCCCCGCTTCTTCATCACCGAAAATGGCAAGCGCTACGGCACCCCGCTGCTGCTCTGCCTGGTCTTCCTGGAGCTAACCGACATCCTCTTCGCCGTCGATTCGGTGCCCGCCATCTTCGGCGTCACCCGCGAACCGTTGATCGTCTTCACGTCCAACATCTTCGCCATCCTCGGCCTCCGCAGCCTGTTCTTCCTGCTCGCCGGCGCCGTGCACCTCTTCCACCTGCTCAAGTACGGCCTCTCGGTGGTCCTCATCTTCGTCGGCCTGAAGATGGTCTATCTCAACAAGCTCTTCGACGGCCACTTCCCCATCGCGCTCTCGCTCGCCATCATCCTCGGCGTCATCGGCGCTTCCATCGGGCTCTCGCTGCTCTTCCCGAAAAAACCGGACCCGCAGCCCGCCCCCGAAGCGAACTAAGCCGCCGGCAGCAGCAGCTTCCGCAGCATCGCCCGCCCGCGGTGCAGCCGCTGCTTCACGTTGTCTTCGGTAATCTCCAGCAGCGTCGCCGTCTCCGCCGTCGAGAGCCCCTCGGCGTCCCGCAGCAGCACCACCGCCCGGTACATCTCCGGAATCGACTGCAGCGCCCGTTCGAGCTCGGCGTTCAGTTCCAGCCGCATCACCCGCTCGTCCGGCGTCTCCTCGTGCGCCTGCACCGGCACGTCGTCGATCGGCACCTCCGCCGTCGGCGCGAACACGCTCTTCCGCCGCTTCATCAGGCAGCAGTTCCGCGCAATCTGAAACACCCACGGCTTCACCATCGCCGGGTCCCGCAACTGCTCCCAGTTTTCAAACACCTTCAGCAGCGTGTCCTGGGCCACCTCCTCGGCGTCCTCCCGCTGCCCGCACATCAGCCAAGTGTAGTTGAAGACCTTCCGTTGAAAGGCCTCCACAAACGGCTGCATCGCGTCTTTATCCCCCGCCGACAACCCCCGCGCCAGCTCGATC
>CAYMTH010000828.1:0-2587 GCA_964393235.1 uncultured Solibacteraceae bacterium
GCCTGCCCGATTCCCTTCTCCACGCCAACGAAGGCCCCGGCACGTGGTCCCCCTACGAAGTCGTCGCCCACCTGACCGACCTCGAACGCTCCGCCTGGCTCCCCCGACTCCGCCTGTTTCTCGATGCCGAGAATCCGCTCCTCCCGCCCGTCGAGCGCGAGGCCTTCCGCGCCACCATGGCCCTCCGCCCCGTGCCCACTTTGCTCACCGAGTTCCGAGCGCTCCGCCACACCAATCTCGCCACTCTCCACTCGATCCCACTCGACGACATCACCCTCCGCCGCCCGGCCCGCCACCCCGCCGCCGGCCCCGTTCAACTCTCGCACCTCATCGCCACCTGGGCCGCCCACGACCTCACCCATCTCCATCAACTCACGCGCCTGCTCGCCAACTCCCTCCGCGACGCCGTCGGCCCGTGGCACATCTATCTCTCCGTCCTCCAGTGCCGCAAGGAAATCGCGTGAACCTTCTCTTCACCGGCGGCTCCCGCGGCATCGGCGCCGCAATCGTCGGAAGCGCCGCCCGCGCGGGTTGGTCTGTTTGCGCAAGTTGCCTGCAGCCTCCGCCGGACTCCGGTCTTTTCTTCCAGGGCGACGCCGCGGACCCCGGCTTCGCCCTGGCCTTTTTCGACTTCGCCGAGCAACGCCTCGGGCCCATCGACGCGGTCGTGAACAACGCCGGCGTCACCGGCCCACTCGGCGCGTTCGCCAACATCGAAACCACCACACTCCGCCGCACGCTCGACGTCAACGTGCTCGGCGTCATGCTGCTTGCCCGCGAAGCCGTCCGCCGCTGGCAGGCGTCGAACCGGCCCGGCAACATCGTCAACATCTCCTCGGTCGCCGCGGCCACCGGCGCCCCCGGCGAGTATGTCCACTACGCCGCCACCAAGGCCGCCGTCGAAGCCTTCACCATCGGCCTCGGCAAGGAGGTGGCGCCCCTCGGCATCCGCGTCAACGCCGTTGCCCCCGGCACCACCCGCACCGGTATCCACGCCGCCGCCGGAGACCCCGAGCGCCCGGATCGCGTCGCCAAACGCATCCCCCTCGGCCGCGTCGCCGAGCCCGATGAAATCGCCGCCGCCGTCCTCTGGCTGCTCTCCCCCCAATCGGCCTACGTCACCGCCACCGTGCTCCGCGTCGCCGGCGGCGTCTAAGCCCGCCGCGGCACCTGCCCCCGCACGTTCACCAATCCTGTCACCTTATCGCCGAAGTTATCCGCCGCCGTGTAGATCCGCAACCCGTCCTTGCAACGGATCACCAGCGCGTCCACCTTCACGATATTCTCCCGCGGGTTCTCCGACTCCAGTTCAAACCCCATGATCGCGTCGCCGAGTTCCATCTCCCCCGGCACCACTTTCGCCCGGTGCAGGAAATGGTATATCGACGCCGCCTCCGCGCCCCGGAACCCCAATTCCGCCCCGAACCGCCGCGAATCGAGCATCGCTTTCGGATTTCCCTCCCGGTCCAGGAAAAGAAACCAGCGTTTCATCGACGCGCCGATCCGCCGCACCAGTTCCCCGTACGCCTCCGTCCCCCGCTCCGGCAGCACCGGCAAACCGTCCTCGAACCGCTCCCACTTCACCACGGCGCCCTCGTCCACCGGGTTGCCCAGGTCGGCCATTTTCATGTGATCGGTCTCGATCACGTGCAGCGCCGCGTGCAGCTCATACCCCGCCATCTCGCTACCCTCGTGCCCGCCCTGCTTCCGGATGATGTGCGCCAGCACGCCCTCCGCCAGCTTCTCTTCCTCTTCGTGCCCCAGTATCTTCGTGATCAGCCAGCTCAGCGGCTTCACCAGCACCAACAGGTCGAACATCAACTGCGTCAGCGGCGCCAGCATGTGCGCGATCTTCATCTTGTACTTGATGCCGACGTAGTCCGCGATCACCTCGGCCACCAGCGCGATCACCAGCGCCACGCCGATCTTGGCGTAGATCGTCGGCATCGCGGCCTCCGTCAAATCGCCCAGAAACAGCGTCGACAGCGTGATCATGAACCCGTTCACCAGAATGAAGTACGCGCTGTGCTTCCGGAACTCCATCACCGTCTTCGCCATCTGGTTGCCCGTCGCAATCTGCGCTTCCAGGTAGTCCGGCGACAACGCGATCATCGCCGTCTTCAGGCAGCACAGCACGAACACCACGCCCAGCAGTGTCGTCCCCGCGATCACCCGGAACTGCACCGTCTCGACCTCATCGTGGTGCGTATGAAAATAGCCGGCCGCGAACCCGAGTACAGCGAGTGTCAAGGTAGCCCGTAAAATGCGTCCAATCATCTGTAACTACCGAGTGTACCGCCCCCTCACCACGCGGCCACCGATCCGTCCTCGTGGAACACCCGCGCCATCGGCCGCGTGCCCCCGAACGGATACTTCCGCAACGCCTCCTCCGTCAGATCGAACCCGAGCCCCGGCTTCTCTGGCAGCGGGAACCGCCCGTCCACCATGCGCATCGCCGGGAACCCCAGCCATTCGTGCCAGACCTTCTCCTGCGGCCCGATCTCGACGCCGCTGCAGATCTCCTGCACCAGAAAATTCGGCATCGCCGCGTCCACGTGCACCGTCGCCAACCCGCCGATCGGCCCTT
>CAYMTH010000829.1:0-2585 GCA_964393235.1 uncultured Solibacteraceae bacterium
CCGTGAACCCGGCCCGCGCCGCCATGTGGGGGCCGCACACGCCGTCGATGACCTGGGAATACGTCAACTGGCTAAAGGGCGCCGCCAACCTGCCGGTCATCCTCAAAGGAATTCTTCACCCCGAGGACGCCGCCCTCGCCGTCAAGCACGGCGCCGACGCCGTCGTCGTCTCCAACCATGGCGGCCGCCAGCTCGACGGCGCCATGGGTTCGCTCGATGCGCTGCCCGACGTCGTCGAAGCCGTCGGCGGTAAGGTGCCGGTGCTGATGGACGGCGGCATCCGACGCGGTGGTGACGTGCTGAAGGCGCTGGCCCTCGGGGCCCGTGCCGTCCTCGTGGGCCGCGCCCCGCTCTGGGGGCTCGGCGCGTTCGGGCAGCCCGGCGTCGAGCGTGTCCTCCAACTCCTGACTGACGAAACCCGCCTCGCCATGGCCCTCGCCGGCAAACGCCGGGTCGCCGAAATTGACAAGTCCATCGCCAGAAGGATGGTCCAGTGGCGCTGATCCTGTTCCTCCTCGCCGCTCTCGCCGCCTTCCCACAGGAACACCGCTGCGCCGCCTGCCACGCCGAGCAGGTTACGGATTTTCAGTCCCACAAGCACGCCAAGTCCGCCGGCATGGACTGCGGCATCTGTCACGGCGCGTCCGACAAGCACCGGACCTCGGTCGGCAACGTCCCGCCCGATAACGTGGCCGCGCCCGCCGAGGTCTCCAAGCTCTGCGGCAACTGCCATCTCGGCGAGCGGCAGCAGTACGAAGCCAGCCCCCACGGCGCCGTCTACAAGACCGGCAAGAAGGTGAAGACCGCCAACTGCACCACCTGTCACGGCCACCATGCCCTTCGCCC
The DNA here is from genome assembly GCA_964393235.1 of uncultured Solibacteraceae bacterium. Taxonomy (GTDB): domain Bacteria; phylum Acidobacteriota; class Terriglobia; order Bryobacterales; family Bryobacteraceae. The sequence continues at coordinate 847 of CAYMTH010000829.1, forward strand.
GTGGGCCGCCCAGGCGGCGACCTGTAACCGTTGCCACGAGTCGTTGCCGGCCGCCTGCAAGGCGCCGCCCGTGTCGGTGAACACACGGGTCTCTTGCATGAGTTGCCACGCCCGCCATACTCTAGCGGTAAGCAGTCGCTGATCCAATGCCGCCTCCGAAGAAGAGCTTCGCCCGGATGGTCGGTGAGTATTCCAACCTCGCCTTCATCCTCCCGGCGTCGATTTTTGTCGGCTATGCGATCGGATACGGTCTCGACAAGTTCTTCGGCACCCACTTCTGGTACATCGTCTGGCTGCTGATCGGCATCGTCGCCGGAATGAAGGAGCTGATCCGTAAAGTGTTGGGCGATTTTCAGAAGGACATCGACGCCGGTGGCGGAGAAGACTGACGCCTTCGCGGCGCTCGTCGCCCGGCTCGGCAGGTTCATCTTCGCCGTCGGCACCCCCGCCGCGATTGGCGTCTTGGTCCGCTGGGGCTGGCGCGGCGCGCTCGCGTTCGCTTTCGGCGTCGTGGCCGCGTTTTTCAATATGCGCTGGCTCGCCGGCGCCCTCGAACGCCCCACCGCGCCCCGCACCGCGATTCTCGCTCTGCGCTTCGGACTGATCGGCGCCGTTGCATATGTTATCCTGGAAACATTCGAGATCAGTCCGCTGTTCATCCTTGCGGGCCTCCTCACGGCATCCCTCGCCGTCATCCTCGAAATCCTCTTCCAACTCTTCTATGCACGAACATGAATTGTGGGTGACCGCCCTGTTTAACGATCACCTGGCGGGTGTGGCGAACTCGATCCTCACCGCCGTCGGTCAACCCGCGCAGGCGCGGCCCTGGGCCAACTACATGACGATGCAGTTCGTCGTCGCCGCTTTCATCATTGGCCTCTTCGCCGTCCTCCGCCCCAAGCTTTCGATGGATCGTCCCGGCGGACTGCAGCATGCCTTCGAAGCCATTCACGGCTTCCTCAACGATCAGGCCCACGACAACATCCACCATCATCACCGCCAGTACGTCCCCTTCTTCGGCACCATCTTCGTCTTCGTGCTCTTCGCGAATCTGATCGGCATCATCCCGACCTTTGAATCGCCCACGATGTTCCCGCCGGTTCCCGCCGGCCTCGCCCTGGCGGCGTTCCTCTACTACAACATTCAGGGTTTCGCGGAAGGCGGCATCGCCTACCTCAAGCAGTTCGCCGGCCCCAATATGGGCTTCGGATTCATCGGCAACACCCTCATGGCCTGCCTCATGATTCCGATCGAAATCGTCAGCCACTGCGCCCGTCCCATCTCGCTCACCATCCGTCTGTTCGCCAACATGTTCGCCGGCGAACAGGTGACGCTGGTCTTCCTGAGCATGACCTACATCGTGGCCCCGGTCCTCTTCATGGGCCTCCACGTCTTCGTGTCCTTCGTGCAGGCTTACGTCTTCGCGCTGCTGACGATGATCTACGTCGGCGCCGCCGTCTCGCACGACCACTAAAAACTTTCATACCGGCATTCTGCCGCGCCAGTGTGAGCCTTGCTCCCTCCCAAGGGCTGCATCGAACCACCTCCTGAGCGCAAATCATAACCAAGGAGAAGTACCTCAATGTTCGGACGTCTGTTCCTGCTCGCTTTTGTCCTGCTCGCCCTCACCACGCCCATGATGGCGGCGGACGGCGGCATCGTTCTCACCAACGCTTTCTCGATGGCCATCGCCTCCGGCCTCTGCGCCCTGGCGCAGGGCAAGGCCGTTGCCGGCGCTG